>CAMBRH010000074.1 GCA_945870115.1 Chitinophaga pinensis
CCTTGAGAATATGGACCTAAAAGCCATTTATATCCTGCGCAAACTAAAGCGTGAATTTTATATTTTTGAACATCAATTGCTAAAGCTCCAACAGATTGTGTTCCATCAACAAAAAATTTTGTTCCAAATTTTTGACATTTATTTCCAATTTTTTCCAAGTCAAATTTGGTTCCGTCCATCCAATGAATGGAAGAAATCAACACAAAGGAAGTATTTTCATTGATGGAATCAATTAATTCTTCGTTCCAGTTTTTTCCTCGATTTAAAATTTCTTCTTGAGCTTTTATAATCTTTAGTTCTAACGAATTTTCCTGACACCATTTTTCTGCCGTGAAATATCCACTTGGAAATTCTCCTGATACAACAATTCCATGTTGTCCTTTTTCAGCTTTTAAATTTTTGAAAACTGAGGCAAAACCATAAGATACAGATGGAATTAAAACTACATTTGAATTTTTACAATTTACCAGTTTGGCGAAATTTTCTTTCACTTTTTCAACATCTGAAAAGAAATCATCTTGTGAAATTTCAAAGGGATTTCTTTTACGTTTCAAACCTTCAATACCTAAATCCTCCGACGATTTCAATAATGGAGCCATATAAGCACAATTTATGTACATTACACCTTCTTTTAATTGAAATTTATCTTTAAACATATTTTGATTACTCGATTATTAGATTTTTCGATCATTAGACTTTAGATTTCAAGACTCAAAAGTCAAGACAGTCCTGACTTTTGAATCTAAAAGTCTCTTGTCTTATGTCTTATGTCTGCTGACTATGGTACTTGAATTCTATTTAAAATTTGATCAATAATATCTGTAGAACTTAAATTTTCAGCTTCCGCTTCGTATGTCAAACCAATTCTGTGTCGCATCACATCTTTTGCAATCGCACGAATATCTTCTGGAACAACAAACGCTCTGTTATTTAAAAAAGCATAAGCTTTTGCTGCTAGAGCTAAATTAATACTCGCTCTTGGAGAACAACCAGTTGTAATTAATGCTTTTAAATGTGGTAGATTGTATCTTTCTGGCGTTCTTGTTGCATAAACTATATCAACTATGTATTGTTCGATTTTTTCGTCCAAATAAACTTCTTTCACCAAATCTCTAAAGCGAAGAATATCAGTTGGTTTCACGATTTTATTAACTTTATCCAAGCCTTCTTTTCGAACATTTGAACGAATAATTAAACGTTCCTCTTCAATTTTAGGATAATCCAACACAACTTTCAACATAAAACGATCGATTTGAGCTTCAGGTAAAGGATAAGTTCCTTCTTGCTCAATCGGATTTTGGGTTGCTAAAACCAAAAATGGTTCAGGTAATTTATGTGTTTCATCACCCAAAGTTACTTGTCTTTCTTGCATCGCTTCCAATAAAGCACTTTGAACCTTTGCTGGAGCACGATTTATTTCATCTGCAAGTACAAAATTTGCAAAAATTGGCCCTTTTTTAACTTTAAATTCTTCGCTTTTTTGCTGATAAATCAAGGTTCCAGTTACATCGGCTGGCAATAAATCTGGCGTAAATTGAATTCTTGAAAAATCCGCATCAATTGCATCAGACAATGTTTTGATAGCTAAAGTTTTTGCTAATCCTGGAACACCTTCCAATAATACATGACCATTCGCTAAAAGCGCGATCAAAAGTCGATCAATCATTCCTGTTTGACCAACTATGACTTTAGAAATTTCTCGTTTTAAAGCTTGAACAAGTTGATTTTCGAATTGAATTTTCTCGGCCAAAATTCGTAAATTATCTGCAGGAGTTAATCGATTTTGTTGGGAATCGTTATTTTCGCTTTCTAACATTTATTTATACTTTGAATTATTTTTTAGCTTATTTTGAAAGTGCTAAGATAATAACTTCTAAGTGAAAAATTGCTGTTAAATATTGTTAAGCAAGCATTGATTGATAAAAAGATATCTTTTACTAATATTCACATGTCGTATTAATTTCTTTGTTATATATTTGAAAGAATGAAAATTAATTGTAATTTTGTTTAAAACCGATCATAGATGAATAAAAACATTTTAAAACAAAAACTAATTGATCAAATACACTTAATTGATGATAAAGAAACTTTAAATCAAATTGAGAAATATATTTCATTTAATTTATCTAAAGAGAAAATTTATCAACTTAGCGAAGATGATATTGAAGCAATTATGCTCAGTGATATTGAAATCGACAAAGCAGAATATATTTCCAATTCTGACTTACAGAAAAAGATTAGTTCATGGCTTTGAATCTTATTTAGTCCCTTTCCGCTGAAAAAGAGTTTACAAAAACATTACTTTATTGGATTGAGAAAAATCATTCTTCAAGCTATTCATTAAAACTGTATTTAGAAATAATAAACCTGACAAAGTCATTGTGTGAATTTCCAAATATGGGCTTCAAATCAAATTATAAGGACAACAGAATAATTATAACTTCAAGTTATAAATTAATTTATGAAGTGTCAGGCAATCAAATAAAAGTAAAACGTTTTTTTGATGTAAGAAGAAATCCTAAGTTAATAAAAAAGTTCTAAAACTAACTTTCCTACTAAACTTACCCAACCTTCTCTATAACTACCTCTTTCTCTTGAAAATTCAATGCTTTTTTAACGGTTTTTACAATTCCATTAACATCAAAGCCACATTCTGCATGTAATTCATCTTGTGTTCCATGGTGAATGTACCTGTCTGGAATTCCAATTCTTACAACGTTTGCTTGGTAAGAATTGTCTGCCATAAATTCTAAAACTGCGCTTCCCATTCCGCCCATCAAACAACCGTCTTCAACTGTGATAACTTTTGAGAATTTTGTAAAAACTTCGTGTAATAAAATTTCGTCTAATGGTTTCACAAAACGCATGTCGTAATGCGCTGCAGAAATTCCTGAATTTTTCAATTCTTTCAAAGCTTCTTGAGCGGTATTTCCAATGTGTCCAATTGTTAAAATTGCTACATCGTCTCCGGCAGATACTTTTCTTCCAGATCCAATTTTCACTGCTTTTAGAGGAGTTTTCCATTCCAACATAACTCCATTTCCTCTTGGATAACGAATTGTAAATGGTCCAACATTTTCTTGTTGTGCTGTAAACATTAAGTTTCTCAATTCTTCCTCATTCATTGGTGCAGAAACCACCATGTTAGGAATTGAACGCATGTAAGCCAAATCATAAGCTCCGTGATGTGTCGCTCCGTCGGCTCCAACTAATCCTCCACGATCCAAACAAAAAACAACATTCAAATTTTGTAAAGCTACGTCATGTAAAACTTGATCGTAAGCTCTTTGCATAAAAGAAGAGTAAATATTGCAAAATGGAACCATTCCTTGCGTAGCCAATCCTGCTGAAAATGTTACAGCATGTTGTTCTGCAATTCCAACGTCAAAAGAGCGATCTGGCATAGCTTCCATCATGAATGTAAGCGAGGAACCTGAAGGCATTGCTGGTGTTACACCCATAATTTTTGGGTTTTTCTCAGCTAATTCAACAATTGTGTGACCAAAAACATCTTGGTATTTTGGTGGTTCAGGAGATTTAGGAACAACTTTAATTATTTCACCAGTTTCTTTATTAAAAACTCCTGGAGCATGCCATTTTGTTGGGTTTCCTTCTTCTGAAAACTTGTAACCTTTTCCTTTCATTGTAATGCAATGCAACAATTTTGGACCAGGAATATCTTTTAAATCTTCTAAAACTTTTGCTAAACCAACAACATCGTGTCCATCAACTGGGCCAAAATAACGAAAGTTTAAAGCTTCGAAAAGATTACTTTGTTTTAGCAAAGAACTTTTTAAAGCATTAGAAATTTTTGATGCAACTTTTTGGGCATCAGGACCAAATTTAGAAATTTTGCCTAATAATTTCCAAACATCGTCTTTCACTTTATTATAGGTGTGAGAAGTTGTGATGTCTGTTAAATATTCTTTTAAAGCTCCAACATTAGGGTCAATTGACATGCAATTATCATTCAAAATCACCAATAAATTAGCATCTTTTTCAAATCCTGCATGATTCATTCCTTCAAAAGCCAAACCAGCTGTCATAGCTCCATCACCAATTACAGCAATGTGCTGACGATTTTTTTCTCCTTTTTGATGATTTGCAACCGCCATTCCTAAAGCAGCGGAAATTGAAGTTGAGGAGTGGCCAACACCAAAAGTATCGTATTCACTTTCAGAGCGTTTTGGGAAACCCGAAATTCCTCCTTTCAAACGATTTGTATGAAATTGTTCTCTTCTTCCTGTTAAAATTTTGTGTCCGTAAGCTTGATGTCCAACATCCCAAACCAATTGATCGTAAGGTGTATTGAAAACATAATGTAATGCAACCGTTAATTCAACAACACCAAGACTTGCGCCAAAATGTGAATTACCAATTTCGGAGATAACATCTACAATATATTGGCGTAATTCATCAGAAATTTGCGGAAGTTGATCCATATCAAACTTCGATCTTAAGTCAGAAGGAAATTCAATTTGCTCTAAAAGCGGACCTGGTTTGTATGGTGTCATTCAGTTAATTATTTTACAAATTTATGAAAAATCTATTAAATCTACAACAAAATTACGATAAAATTGTTCGATTGGATTTCTTATAAACTCAAAAAATGTTCAATTATTGTATGAAAAGCAACTCATTGATTTTGACTACTTCTTTATTTTTTTATAAATATATTCACCAAAAAAGTACAAAATAGCTCCGCTAAAAGTAACGCTTAACAGAGAAATTATCCATAAGATTAATATTGTTAGTTTAGTATAATAATATCCATCAAACCAAGAATATTGTAGTTCAAGTAAAAATGTTCCTGGCCCAAAAGGGATTAAAACACTTGTAATTGCAAAGATCAGTGAAAGAATTAAACTGACAACAAACATGATCGGAGCCCAATCTCTTTTTTTATTTTTTTTCAGATTTTCCATGTCCGAACAAATTTATGAAATTAAACTCGATGATGGTCTGCTTTCCAATTTTTTATTTCTTGCTTGATAGCTTTGCTTGATAAATTTTCTCTTATCGCTTTTTCTGCAAGTGAAACTAATTCATCGTCTTCAGCAAAACGGAGTGAAATAATTTGGCTTAACCTTAGACTTTTATCAAAAAGTTTTCCTGTCAAAGAAAAATAACGCAAATTTTCTTCAGCTCGAATTGCACGATCTTGCGCTTTTAACGCAAATGTTCTCATATAGAAAAAACCAGCTAGCAAAGACAATGAAATCAACAAAAATAAAATTCCTTGTAGGTTTTGATTGTAAAATATATTAATTGAAGATAATACAACACAAACTGGAACAATTATTAAAAATGTAAATATATAAATTGGTACAATCTTTTTGTGGTTTTCAGCGTTTTGTGTTTTCATTATTTTAAATTTAGGATTTGAATAAAGCAATCTTTTTTATTCGTATTATCTACATAAAACAAGCAAGAAATTGATTTGTTCGCTTGTTCGATTACTTTAGTCGGATAATAATCTGAAGAGATTTTAGAATCAATTTCTTTAATGATTTCCATTTTAGAATTATACAGAAAATAACTCCATTTTTCAAATTCGTTGGCTGCGACAACTAGATAATTCCCATCAGAAAGTTCAATGATTTTATTGTAATCAGCATAATCTTTTAGGGGAATTTCTAAAGGTTTTGAATAGTTGAAATTTTTATCAGTCTTAAAGAAATACATAGCCTTTTTTGAGGCTCCAATATGAGTTAGAAAAGTAAATTCATCCTTAGATTTCATAATTAGTCCATTAATATTAGCCCAATCCGAGTTATCAGTTTGGTATTTTAAATATTCAGGAAAAAAAGTAATCTCATGTAAACTATCTTTCTCAAAACGATATAAATGATTTTCATTTTTTAAGGTACTTTGATTTAAATTTGATGTTGTGAAATAATAATCGTTTTCAATTTTTTGAACAGCTGAAATTTCCACTCTACCTATTTCATTGTGAGCCGTTTGCACTGAAAATTTTTCATCAAAGACATTTACCCATGGCCTTAAAGAATCTCTGTGAAATTTAGTAAGTGAAACCTTAATCACTTCTGCTTTTTCACTGTAATTTTCCAAAAAGTCTGTATTGTTATTACTGCGAGTAAAAATAGTTACTTCGTCTTTTTCAAGAAAAAAATCTGTTAAAATGCAGGAATAAGCTTTAACTACAAAAAATGATTTCACATAGAAATCAATTTTTATTTTGACAATCACTGGTTGCCAAGCAGAAAATGATTTTTCACCAACTTTAATGTAGTCAAAAAAAAGTGATCCAATTATAAATTCTTTTGTTTTGGAATCGTAAATAACTTTTTTCCCGATAAATGAGTTTCTAATTTGTAAAACTTTGTAGTTTTTATCGGTAAAAATTAAAATTCCAGTTTCATTGTCGTAACTTTTCCCTTTGATGTTAAAAATACGATTAATTGAGGTGTCTCGATCTTCTTCTTCAACTTCAGTAGTATGAATTTCTCCAACCAGTAAATGGTTTCCGTTTTCGTCAACAGCATCATCATTTATGCAGGTTGAATACCCTTTATAATTAAAAAAATGTGTTGAGATCTGAGATTCTATTTTAGAATTTAATAAAATAAAACAAAGTAAGATAAAAGTTAATCGCTTCATCAATAATTTAGTAATGTTTCGTTTTATACCAAAATTAAATTTTATAAAGATAAAAAGACTACTTCCTTTTTTGAAGTAGTCTCTTTTAGGTCTAAATTATTTTCAAAATCTTATAATCTTCCTCCTGGTCTTTTCACAGGAGTTTTAACTGGATCAGTTGTTGGAGTTTTAACACCATTTGTAGGATTTGTTTCAACTTTAATCAATCCCTGAGAACCAGTTGTCGTGCAGTTTGACAAATTTTTTGTATTTGCAATCCATTCTCCGTATTCTGGACCAGCAGTACTTGAGTTACAACCAGATTTGATGTAAACGCCAGTTATACATTTTCCAGCATTTGCACCAGTTCCTGAGAGGTTGATTGATTTTCCAGTCAAACCTGAGAATTGTTGCTCTTGACCATCGAAAAATTTAATTACTACATTGATCAAATCTTTAGAACTTGTGCATAAAACTGATTTTGAATCATCAGCAAATGTTGCTCCACATAATGGCTTACAATCTGCACCAGTAGTGGTTCTGCAACGAGAAACATCTTGAGAATTTGCTATCCATTGTCCATATCCTGGACCGTCATTGCTTGAATTACATCCAGATTTAATCCAAACACCAGCAATACATTTTCCAGCACTTGCTCCAGTTCCGCTAAAAGTTCCTGACATGCCGCTAAGTCCTTCAAATTTTTGAGTTGTTCCGTCAGCAAATTTTAAAACTACATTCGATAAATCTTTCGTACTTGTAACTGAAGCAGATTTAGAATCTGTCGCAAAAGTTGCTCCAACAGTTGGAATACAAGCATTTGGATCAACATACGGTATTTTTAATAAACAAGATTTAGCATCACTACCACCTTGATTTTGAGCATTAATCTGTAAGTTTAAATTGTTATTTTGCTCTGACATATTAACACTAAATTGGAAATTTAATTTTCCATTTGCCAAAATAGGGTTAAAGTTTGAAACACTTACTCCGTTAATTTTGATACTTACTTGATTCAAATCAGTAATATTAGTAATATAACCAGAAATCACATTATTTCCTAAAGCTAAAGTCGCAGGACAAGAAGCAGGATTTATTAACACGATTTGTGGTTTTTGAATCACAACTGGTTTTTGATAAACAATCGTTTTTGTATCGCTTGAAGAACCATATTGATTTGCTGCACTTACAACGATTACGTTATTTCCTTCAACCAATGTTGCATTGTAGGTCAATGATCCATTTTGTAAATTGAAATTAGCATTTACATAACTTCCATTAATGGTCATAGACACTTGATTTGCTGCAGTTACAAATTGTGTTGTAGCTTGAACATTAAACGCTCCGTTATTAGTTGTAAATGGACTTGTTGCAGGATTGGTAATCAAAACTTTAGGAGCAACAGCATTTGGATCTTTGATTCGCGTTACTTTTATCTCCTTAATATCTTCACCGCATTCATTTCTTGCTTTTAAAACAAAGGTATTTATTCCCATTGCTAAACTTGCATTCACACTAAATGTTTTTTGAACTGCATTGTAAACATAGTTTATAACTAAACCATTTTGTGTAATTGAGAATTGAGTAGAATTCATTATTTCTTGTAAATTCCCATCCATACTGAATGTTTCAATAATTGTTGAACCACCATTTTGAACTGAAGAATTAGAAATATTAACCGTTGGTTTTGTACACACTTTTTTAGTAATTTTCACATCTAAATTTGCAGAACCACAATCATTTGAGGTTTGAAGACTAATTGTATTTAAACCATCAATTAAATTGATATTAGAAATTAAAATGTGCTGCGCTTGATCAAAAGTGAAGGTTTTAACAACTCCATTCAATTTGAAAATAATATTCGATGGATTTGAAATATTCAAAATTCCCATTCGCACTTCCATAGTACTAATATCAATCGTTGAAACCATATTTATTGGTTGAATCAATTGAATGATTGGTATTTTACAAGGCTCTCCAACTGGTTTATAAGTAATTACTGATGTAGCTTTTGTTTCACCACAAGCGTTTTTTGCAATTACTTCTACGATATTTTGTCCCAAAGCATAAGTGATTTTTGTACTAAAAATATTATCACTTGGATTGTAAGAACCAGAATTTTGAACAACACCATTTAATAAAATTTTCACTTCATTTGCATTGGTGATATTCATAATTTTCACTTTGATATTACTATTTCCAGTAGCGATTTCCGTTCCAGAAGTCAATGGATTTACAAATGTAATTACAGGTTTTTCACATGGTTTTTCATCCAATTTATAAATGATATTTGTTGAAGCACTATGCGTTCCAGAAACATTTGTCGCTTGAATAGTGAAAATATTATTTCCTAGACTTAAACCAGTGTTGAAAGTCAATTCTTTTGTAGAGAAATTGAAGCTATACAAAGCTTGATTTACTGTCAATCCGTTTTGTGAAACTACAACTTGATTTACATTATCAATATTTATAATTGAAGCTTTTACTGTATAATTTGCGTTGTTTACAGTTAATCCAGCTTGACTTGGATTAATAAAAGTTACAAATGGAGGTTTTACAACAACTTCTTTTTTGTAAATAATTGTTCTCGAGTCAGCAGCTTGACCAGCAGCATTTGTTCCTTGAATTGTCACGGTATTAGTTCCTTCATTTAATGACATTGTGAAAGTCACTTTTTTAGTTGAACTATTGTAAGAGAATCCAGAAAACATATTTCCATTTACATTAACATTGATGTTTTGTTGGTTTTCAACATTTAATACTGTTGCTTCAATTGGAGCTGTTGCATTTCCTGTTGTATAAGGATTTACAATTGGAACAGTAATCATCACAACTGGCGGAAGTAAAGGCTCAGATTGTTTATAGATAATTGTTGTAGATTTATAATCTTGTCCAGCAGTATTTGTTGCAGTAATTTCAAAAATATTTGCGCCATTGATCAAAGCAGAACTGAAATCCATGTATTGAGATGAAGCATTGTAAGTAAATGCATTTGAGACAATGCCATTGATTTTTAACTGAATATTCAAGTTAGAAGCAACATATTGCACTTTCGCTTTCAATGCATAACTTGGATTGAAAACAGTCATTGGATTCAAAATTGGATCAATAAATGTAACAATCGGCGGAACAACAACTTCAGCTTTTTTGTAGATAATTGTTGTAGATTTAGAATCAACGCCAACAGCATTTGTTCCCGTAATTACAACAACGTTTGCTCCTTCAAGTAAAGTTTGATTGAAAGAAACAACTTTTGTAGCTGTACTATAATTGAAATTTGTTAAATTATTTCCGTTTACATTTACATTGATATTTGCGCTTCCATCAACATTTAAAACTGTTGCAGAAATTTTAATGCTAGAAATATCTGTATAGTAAGGAGAAATACTTGGATTTGTAAATGTAACCAAAGGGGGTTGAACAACTGTAGCTTTTCTGTAAATTATGATTACTTGTTTTGAGTCAACTCCATCGTCATTCGTTCCAGTAACAACAATTGTATTTGTTCCCTCAACTAAGTTTAACATTACTGAAACGTTTCCATTTGCTGCTGTGAATACAAAATTTGTAATATTTTGACCATTTAAAGTCACTTTTGCTTGACTTTGGTATGTAATATTTAAAATTGTTGCACTTAAATTAAACAAACTGTTTTCAGTATTATAAGGAGAAACTGAAGGATTTGTAATTGTTACAACAGGTGGTTTTTTAGCAGCTACTTCTAAAATAATTATCGTCGTTGCTTGAGCAGAACCAGCACTATTTGAAGCAATAATTTCAAATACATTTTGTCCAGGAACCAAAATAACAGAACTTTGGAAATCATCACTATTTGCATTGTAAGTGAAATTTTGATTCACATTTCCATTTTGTTTGAAGGTAATGTTTTCTCTTCCAACAACATTTAACACGTCAGCATTAATCAAATAAGATGGATTTAATACTGTGATTGGGCTGTGATTTGGGTCCACAAAATACACAACTGGAAGTTGCTCAGTTTGTATTGGATTGTAAATAATTGTTGTTGTTTCTGTATCACTTCCAGCAGTATTTGTTCCTGTAATAGTGATTACATTTGTTCCAACAGTTAAATTTAAAACAGCAGTCAAATTTCCTGTACCAGGATTAAAATTGAAGTTTGAAAATGTTTGTCCGTTCATCAACATAGAAACTTGACTAGCAGTTTGCACATTTAAAACACTTGCAATCAAGTTAAATCCAGGATTTGAAGTTGTGTGTGGATTTGAAGCTGGATTTTGAAACGTCACAATCGGCAAAGCTTGTTGTTGCTGACGGTAAATAATAATTGTGGTTTCTTGATCTGTTCCATACGCATTTGAAGCAATAATTTCAAATACATTTTGTCCAGGTTGTAACACAACTTGACTTGCTAATTTATCGCTTGATGCATTGTAACTGAAATTACTAACAAAAACTCCATTTTGACGGAAATTGATGTTATCACGACCGTTTACATTTTTCACCAATGCTTGAATTGTGTAATTTGGATTATCTACTGTAGTTCCAGATGTTGCAGGAATTGTGTAAATAACTTCTGGTGGCAATTGTGCGTCGATTTGGGTGTCATAATCTTTATCGTCTGTATAAACAGTATTTCCAGTATTGCGTTTTTTCAAATGAAAACGTAAATAAGCACTTGTGTAATGATACCAGTCATTTTCATATTTTCCTTCAGGATTATTTACACCATCGTAGTAATCAAGTTGTGTAAAAGTAGTTTTATGTTCTAAGCCCATTGAAAAACGGGGAAAAACTTGATAACCAATACCAAAACCTAAACTTGGAGTAAAAATGAAGTTAGCAGAAGAATTCCCATCCAAATTTGTTTCATAAGAATCATCTAAAACACCATTTAATGTACTTGTTGAATATTCTGTTAATTCATCGTATTTATACATTCCACCTAAAGAATCTTCACTGTTTAATAAGTTTCCTGAAGTTTTAAAAGCTGTAAGACCAACTCCACCAAAAACGAATAAATCCCAACCTGTTCTTTCTCTGAATTTATTTGCATGTAAAACCAATTCCAAAGAACCTTCATAAGTTTTAGCGTAGAAATTATTTAACGAAAAGCCTAAACTATCTTTGTAATTCGTAGCTCCCCCACTCATGGTTTTATTGATGTAGTTGAAACCAGTTGTGTCATTGTTTTGGCCGTACCAATCACCTTTTAAATACCTTCCTCTGATATCAAAGGAAATCAATTTCCCATAATTATAATTAAATGATTTCCCAAGAGTTAGTCCCCAACCCCAATCATTTTTACTTTTAACATCTGTTGAATTCCAAGTTACTCCGTAGTTTGCAGTCCAGAACCAGCGAGAGTCTTTTTCATAATCAACAAATTTTCGTCCCTGACCAAACAAAGACAAAAAAGTCATTAAAAATACGATCGATAATGTAATTTTTCTTTTCATAATGCGTTATATTAATTATTGAATTGTGTTTCCATTTTGGTTACCAATTTGGTTTGCACAAAACGATTATTATGCCAAAAGTCAGAAAAATTCTTGAAATAGAAGTAATTTCACTAATTTTACATACAAATTATTTTTAGAAAGTGATAAAAAATCGAGTAAATACAAGCATCTTGAATCAAAAAAAACTTTTTGTTAATGTTTGGTTAAATGTATTTTTAGGCATTTTTTTTAGTCATTTTTCATTTTCTCAAGTGAGTTACGATAACTGTGGTCAAGCATTAGAAATTTGCCCAAATGTAGTTTTTTCGATAAATAATATTGACGCTACAAAAACTTTTTGTGCCAATTGTGATGATAATTTTTCATTTTGTTTTACTCCAAATAATACAGTTTGGTTAAAATTTACATCTAATTCTTTGGGTGGAAATGCACAGATTGATTTTTCAAATTTAGTATTTGAAAACAATGCAAATCA
>CAMBRH010000075.1 GCA_945870115.1 Chitinophaga pinensis
TTTTCCGGTTTTTTCTTTTTATCCGGACGTGTTTTGGAATTGATTTTATCTAAATCAATTTTCCCTAACACTTGTAATTGCATATCCCCTTCACCAAGTGTTTTAGCACCACCGTCCATCGCCGGTTCTTTCGAATCGCTTTCAACTGGCGTTTCCTCTTTCACTGCCTCTTTCACTACCTCTTTTGCAACAGGAGGTTTAACGATAGGTGTTTGCGCTTTGACTTTGTCCAAAATACTTGGGTCAAAATCATCTTCCTCCTCGTCATTTGTAGACTTAGTTTCTGCTTTCGCATCCGTTAAACTAACTGTCTCTCTTTTTTCACGTTTCACAGCGCTTAATTTCGCTTGTTCTTTAAGCGATTGATCGTCTGCAAATTGTCGGCGTAATAGATCATAATGTTCCCCTTCCAACTTTGAGTTTGGGTTTGGGTCAATTGATACTCCTTTGGATTGCAAGAACTCAGTTAATGTGGATATTCCAACATTTAACTCTCCTGCTACCTTGCCTAATCTTTGTGTTTTTCCGGCCATATTTTTTATTTCTTCCTGTAAAAAACAGGTTAAATTTTTGTGCGACTTAATGGTATAAAAAATGTGTGCAACTCGTACACACATTTACTATTATTCAAATTCTGCACGAAGTATTTTGTATACCTCTTGAATTGTTTCTTCTTCTAAATCAGTTCTATTTACTAAATCTTCTACTCCTATTTCAAGAACAGACTTAGCAGTATCACAACCAATTGCTTTTAATTCATCCAAAATCCATCCTTCGATTTCATCTGCGAAATCTTCTAAATCCACATCATCTACATCTACTTCACCATCACGGTAAACATCGATTTCGTACCCTGTTAATTTAGTAGCTAATTTGATATTATTTCCTCCTCTACCAATTGCCAATGAAACTTGGTCTGGTTTCAACGAAACTTTTGCACGTTTTTCTTCTTCGATAATTTCAACAGCAGTAATTTTTGCTGGAGAAAGTGCACGTTGAATAAATAATTGTGTATTTGTAGTAAAATTAATTACATCGATGTTTTCATTGCGTAACTCACGAACAATTCCATGAATACGAGAACCTTTCATACCAACACATGCTCCAACTGGATCTACACGATCATCGTAACTTTCGACAGCTACTTTCGCTCTTTCTCCTGGTTCACGTACGATACGTTTGATGGTAATCAATCCGTCAAACACCTCAGGAACTTCTAATTCGAATAAACGCTCTAAAAATTCTGGTGCTGTTCTAGATAAAATAATCACCGGATTTGAATTACGCATATCCACTTTAGAAACTACTGCGCGAATTGATTCTCCTTTTTTGAAATAATCTGCTGGAATTTGTTCTGATTTAGGTAATATTAACTCATTACCCTCGTCATCCAATACCATGATTTCTTTTTTCCAAACTTGGTAAACCTCCCCAGTAACAATCTCACCGATACGTTCTTTGTATATTTTATAAATGTGGTCTTTTTCTAATTCTAATATTCTAGAAATCAAATTTTGACGTAATGAAAGGATATTTCTTCTTCCAAAATCCGCAAATTTAAATTCTTCAGAAACTTCCTCGCCTACTTCGAAATCAGGCTCAATTTTAATTGCTTCTGAATAAGCGATTTCGGTATTTGAATCTTCTACCTCACCATCCGGAACAATCTCTTTGTTTAAGAAAATTTGAACATCACCTTTCTCAATATTTACAATGATATCGATATGTTCATCCGTATTAAATTTCTTTTTTAACATTGCCCGAAACACGTCTTCTAATACGTGTTGCATTGTTTGTTTGTCAATACTCTTTAATTCTTTGAATTCTGAAAACGAATCTACTAATTCTAAGCTATCCATTGCTTACTTGTTTTAATTTAATTATCTTTATATTCTTTTGAAATTTCTTTTAAGATTTACTTAAAGGAAATAACAATTTTTGTATCCTTTATTTTAGAGTTTGCAAGAACTAGTTGTTCTACAATTGTCTCTTTTTTCTTTGCACCTTCTAATTTCTCTGTTCGAGTGGTTTCAAGCGTTAAGTTTTTATCAGTTTTGGCAATTAAAATTCCCGTATGTTTAACTCCATCTTTCATCGTAACATCAACACCTTTTCCGTAATTTTTCTCAAATTGAGCCAAAACACGAAGTGGTTTATCCAAACCTGCTGAAGAAACACTTAGTTCAAAATCTTCTTCTTCACGGTCTAAATTATGCTCCACATTTCTAGAAATCCACATACAATCATCGATTGCGATGTATCCTTCTTTTTTGTCTAATTCTATTTTAATTACAGATTTGGTTGAAATCGTAATATCAACAATAAAGACATCTGGAAATCGTTCGTCGATTCTTTCCTGAGCTAATTTTCGTACTAATTCTTTCTGTATCATTATATAAATAAAAGAGGGGATTTAAGTCCCCTCTTTGTGTTAAAATCTTAAATTGCGATGCAAAGGTAAGAATTTTTTACTTTAAAACAAAATTAAAGTTTGAAAATTAAAAAGATAGCTTTTTAATTTTTGAATTAATCCATTTTTTTTGATATTTTTGATGTCAAATTAAGAAAATGGAAAAAGGAAGTAAAAAAATCATTCGTGGTTGGGTAATGTATGATTGGGCAAATTCAGTTTACAATTTGGTGATTTCTTCTGCCATTTTTCCGATTTTTTATGATACTGTCACAACTAATTCTTTCAAAGCAAAGTATTTTGGTACAAGCATTGAAAATGCAAAAGAAATGGTGCTACCAGAAAATGTTACCGTCACAGTTGATTTTTTTGGTTCGCAAATATCTTCTTCCGTACTTTTTTCTTATGTTTTATCGGCCTCTTTTTTAGTCGTTTCATTTTTATCGCCTTTGCTTTCTGGAGTTGCTGATTATTCTGGTAGTAAAAAACGCTTTATGCAATTCTTTTGTTATTTCGGAGCAATTTCTTGTATTTCACTTTATTTCTTTGACACATCGAGAATTGAATTGAGCATGCTTTCTGTGTTTTTTGCAAGTATTGGTTTTTGGAATAGTTTAGTGTTCTACAATGCTTTTTTACCTGAAATCGCAGAACCCAAAGACCACGATAAAATTTCTGCTCGTGGTTTTTCAATGGGATATTTTGGTTCAATGCTGCTTTTAGTGATTTGTTTGGTTCTTATTAAAGTTCCTATTTTTTCATTTTTTGATGATCCTGCAACGGAAATAAAAGAATGTATGCCAGTGAAATATTGTTTTGTT
The DNA here is from genome assembly GCA_945870115.1 of Chitinophaga pinensis. Taxonomy (GTDB): domain Bacteria; phylum Bacteroidota; class Bacteroidia; order Flavobacteriales_D; family Crocinitomicaceae; genus M2408. Next base: position 3,232 of record CAMBRH010000075.1, read on the forward strand.
CTAGTAGGACTGTGGTGGGTTGGATTTAGCCAATTTACTTACCGTGTTTTACCTCACAATGTATTTAATAAAAAAGTTGAAAAAGGTGTCCTTTGGCGTGGTTTAAAAGAATTGCGAAATGTGTACAAAGAATTTCAAAAGACGAAAAGATTGAAACGTTTTTTAACATCCTTTTTCTTTTTTAATACAGGAGTTCAAACAGTTATGTTGATGGCGGTTTTATTTGCTAAAAAAGAAATTTTTTCTGGTCAATATGAAGAAGAAGGGAAATCAGGTTTAATCATTGCCATTTTATTAATTCAAATTTTAGGAGCTGCTGGAGCATTTTTAATGTCCCGTTTTTCAATCAGATTTGGAAACATCAGAAGTTTGATTATTTCTGTTTCAATTTGGGTTTTACTTTGCACTTTTGCTTATTTTATTACTACTCCTGTTCAATTTTACATTCTTGCATCTGGAGTTGGATTGGTAATGGGAGGTGTTCAAGCAGTTGCTCGTTCAACATATTCTAAATTTCTTCCTGAGACAACAGATCATGCAAGTTACTTTTCTTTTTATGATGTTACAGAAAAAATAGGAATTGTTTTGGGAACTTTTTTCTTCGGTTTGGTTGAGTATTTAACAAATGACTTGAGATTTTCGGTGATTTCTATCGGAATATTCTTTGTTTTGGGATTGATTATGTTGTTTAGGGTTCCGAAGGAGGAGGTTAATGTTATATCATAAAATACAAATCTTGAATTAATTAGTTGTATGTTATTTAATTCAATCAATTTTTTATTGTTTTTTCCGATTGTGGCAATTCTGTTTTATGTATTGCCTCACAAATTTCGATGGTTACATTTGTTAATCGCGAGTTGTATTTTTTATATGTTTTTTATTCCAGAGTATATTTTGATACTCATTGGCATAATTTTAATTGATTTCTTAGCTGCAATTTACATTGATAAAAGTGAACAAAAAAACAAAAAAAAGTATTTGATTATAAGTATTTTAGCTACCGTTTTATTGTTGTTTTACTTTAAGTATTTTAATTTTTTCACACAAAATCTGCATGATTTTTTTGCTTTATTTGGGGTGAACTTCAATAACAAAGTGCATGACATTATTCTTCCCATTGGACTTTCATTTCACACTTTTCAAAGTTTAAGTTATGTAATTGAAGTTTATCGTGGAAATCAAAAAGCCGAACGCCATTTTGGAATTTATTCTTTGTATGTATTGTTTTTCCCACAGTTGGTAACCGGTCCGATTGAAAGACCTCAAAATTTATTGACGCAACTTCGAGAAAAAATAAAGTTGAATTATTCAAATTTAGCGCAAGGTTTTAGATTGATTATATTCGGTTTATTTATTAAAATGGTTGTCGCAGATAATTTAGGAGAATATGTAAATATGATTTATAAAGAACCAGAAATTTATAACTCACTTTCTATTTTAATTGGCTTATTTTTTTATTCATTTCAAATTTATTGTGACTTTTTTGGATATTCTACGATTGCAGTTGGAAGTGCCTTAGTTTTAGGCTATAAATTAATGGATAATTTTAAAAATCCGTATTTTTCAAAAAGTATTGGTGAATTTTGGCAACGTTGGCATATTTCACTTTCAACTTGGTTTCGAGATTATGTTTATTTTTCATTGGGTGGAAATAAAGTCAAAATTCCCCGTTGGTCAATTAATATTTTAATTGTATTTGTGTTGAGTGGATTTTGGCACGGAGCAAATTGGACTTTTATTTTGTGGGGAGTTTTACATGGAATAATCTACCTTTTAGAAAGTTTATTCAATCGATTTATCAAAATAAAAGCAGTCACAAATCAAGTTGTAAATGCAATAATAAGCTTTTTTAAGGTGCTAAAAACGTTTGTTCTCATTAGTTTTATTTGGATTCTTTTTAGAGCAGAAAATTTAGAAAAAGTGCAATTAATTTTAAAATCATTGGTCAGTAATTTTAACTTGAAAGACGATTTTTTAATTGATTCAAAAATATGGATTTTCCTTGGATTTTTTATTCTTTTAGATTCCATTTTATTTAATAATCGCTTTGATTTATGGTGTAAAACGAAAAATGTTTTCCTGCGTTGGTCAGTTTATTCTGTGATGATATTTTTGATTATCTTATTTTCAAATGTTGAGAATTTTCCATTTATTTATTTTCAATTTTAAATCAGATGAAACATTTTAAACCCATATTTCTAAAGTTTCTTTATCTGATAATCCTTTTAATTTCAATGAATTACTTTTATAGTTATTTTTTGTTTGAAAGTGATTTACAAAAACATTCTCCTATTTTAAATTTAGTTAGAAAAGTTGTCAGAGATAAATCTGAAGTAATTTATGTTGGAGAATCTTCGAATATTACATTTAAAGAAGATGATTTAGATAAAAGAATTATCAGTGATATTATCAAAGATGATTTCCCTAATAAAAAGTTTGGCTCTTTGACACATCCTGCGACTCATGCTGGAATATTTTATCAATTATTGAGAAATATTCCAGAAAAATCTTCTGTAAAAACAATTATTGTTACAATGAATTTAAGGTCTTTTGATGCTGAGTGGATATTTTCCACCTTGGAAACTCCATTGCAAAAAAGTATGGTTTTATTACGAGATTATCCGCCATTGATAAATAGATTTATGCTTTCATTTCGAGATTATGACATAAAAACGGATAAAGAACGGGAAAAGCAATTTAAATCAAAGTGGGAATATGAAATCTTGAAATTTCCAAAGCCATTTAAATATAAAAATGTAATACAATGGGATGTTGATCTTTGTTTAAGTGGAATTAGGAATGCTGATAGTTCTTATAATGATGCTTTAACACAATTAGCTTGTGGATATGTGAAAACATACGCGTTTCAAATCGTTGTTAAAACCAATCCGAGAATCAAAGATTTTGATAAAATTGTTTCGCTTGCAAAAGAAAAAAATTGGAATTTAGTTTTCAATTTATTAGCAGAAAATGTTGAAAAAGCAGATGAATTGGTTGGAAAAGAATTGACTATTCTCATGAAGCAAAATAGAGATTTATTAGTTGAAAGATACCACAAAAATGGAGTTATAGTTGTCGATAATTTAGAAAAAGTCCATGATTCTGAATTTATCGATAAAAATTGGACAACAGAACATTATGCCGAAAACGGTCGAAAAATTATTGCCAAAAATGTTTCTAAAGCTTTGAAAAGGGTTTTTGAGAAATAATGTTAATTCGTAACTGCTTCAAATCACCAAATCCAATTAAGACAAATTTGTATATAAAGATGACATTAAGATTTTATTTACTTTCACTTCAATAGAATTATTTTTTTTTTTCGTTTCACAAAAAGTCGTACGTCTTTTTGTTTTTTTAGTACACTTTTTCGATGGACTTTTATTTGTTTGGCGTAAAAAAATCCCCTAAAAAATGAATTTTAGAGGACTTAAAAATGTGTATATTTAATTGTCAAAACGATTAATCTGCACTAACGTTTGATATTTCATCAGCCATGGCTGATTCTTACTTTTTGAAAAAAGGTAATTTTACAACTTTCGCTTTCACACCTTTTTCTCTGATTTCAATAAAAATTTCTGAATCTAAAGCTGTGTGACTTGTTTCAACATATCCCATTCCGATTGAAATTTTCATTGATGGAGACATAGTTCCAGATGTAACTTTTCCAATTACTTTTCCTTCAGCATTCAAAATTGGGTAATCGTGGCGAGGAATTCCTCTGTCGATCATTTCAAAAGCAACTAATTTTCTTGAAACGCCTTCTTCTTTTTGTTTTTTCAAAAAATCTGAATCAATAAATTCTTTTGTGAATTTTGTAATCCAAGCTAAACCTGCTTCAATTGGTGAAGTTGTGTCGTCAATGTCATTTCCGTAAAGGCAAAATCCCATTTCCAAACGCAAAGTATCTCTTGCCGCCAAACCAATTGGTTTAATTCCAAAAATTGCTCCAGCTTCAAAAACTTTATCCCAAACTTGTTTCACTTCTGAATTTTTACAATAGATCTCGAATCCTCCTGAACCAGTGTAACCAGTTGCTGAAATAATTACATGTTCAATTCCTGCGAAATCTGCCACTTCAAAATGGTAATATTTAATTTCTGATAAATTTATTGAAGTTAAACTTTGCATTGCTTCAACTGCTTTTGGCCCTTGAATTGCAAGCAAAGAATAATCTTCAGAAAGGTTACGCATTTCAACTCCTAAATCATTATGCGAAGAAATCCAATCCCAATCTTTGGCAATATTTGAAGCATTTACCACTAATAAATATTGTTCTTCTTTCATTTTGTAAACGATTAAATCATCTACAATTCCACCTTTTCCGTTTGGTAAACAAGAATATTGAGCTCTACCAATCGTTAAAGTTGAAGCATCATTTGTTGTAACTTTTTGAATTAAATCCAAGGCTTTTGGACCAGTTAACAAAAATTCACCCATGTGAGAAACATCAAAAACTCCAACTCCGTTTCTTACAACTTCGTGTTCTGCGTTTACTCCTTCATATTGCACAGGCATATTGTATCCTGCGAATGGTACCATTTTTGCCCCTAAAGAAATGTGTACATCTGCTAATGCTACGTTTTTCATATATTATATTAATAATTTGTTTTTTTTATTTTATCTAACTACTTGAATGTTTCCACTTCCTTTGAATAATTCGCTAGAAAATGCATCTTTGTAGGAATATTTGTAGAAATAAACACCATTTGTTAGTTCTGTATCTGAAATTTTACCATTCCATTTTACCATTTCATTTTTTACGGAGTAAACTTGTTCGCCCCAACGATTAAAAATGATGAATTCAAAATCTGCAATCCAACTAAAGTCATTGGTAAATTTCACTTCGTAATATTCATTGATTAAATCATTATTTGGCGTGAAAATATTCGGACAAAGAATTTCAGTTTTACAAAAATTAATCATTTCAAGTGTGTCACTATTTTTACAAGATAATATTGGTTCTGTAATTTCTACCCAATAGGTTCCAGAATTTGCAACAAGAATACTTACTGTTGTATCGCCAGTTGACCAAAAGTAAGAAGATCCATTATTATTTGCATTTAACAAATAGTTTGTTTGAAAGAAACAAGAAGTAATTGCTTCTTCAGAAAATGGTTTACTTGGATTTTGAACCACATTTAATTCAAAACTATCTCTCAAAACATCATTATTTATTCTAATGTCTAAAAAATAAGTTCCAGCTTCTTCAGGATAAAAAATAGTATCATTCAAATTAAATGGTGTTGTAAAAGTGGTATTGTTCCAATTTTTGAAAACTGTTCCATCTTCAAAACTCCATTTGTAGCTTGTTAAATTTTCTTCAAAAAATGAAATCGTTGCAAAATCAAAATCACAGATACTGGTGTCTTTGCAGAAATTAATAATTTTTAAAGTGTCTAAACTTACACAAGAATTTATTGGTTCTGTTATTGAAACGGAATAAGTTCCTTCAGTAAGTACAGAAATTTGCTGCGAAGTCTGTGTAGTTGACCATAAATAAGAGCTTCCAGGATTTTGAGCATTTAAAATAAAATTTCCATCTTCAAAACAGGTCATTTTGATATTTTCTGGAAAAGGTTTTATTGGATTAGGAACAACCAATAAATCTAAACTATCAATAATATTCTCGCCATCAATTGTGATTTCTAAATAATATCGACCTGTTACTGTTGGATAAAAAACAGTATCATTCAAATTAAATGGAGTTGTAAAATCAATATTATTCCAATTTTTGATTACCGTTCCGTCTTGAAAATACCATTTGTAACTGGAAATTCCTTGTTCGAAAAATGATATTTCAGCAGCGTTATTTTGACAAATTACGGTATCTTTGCAGAAAGTAATTATTTTAATTGTGTCAAAATATTTACATGCATTTATTGGTTCTGTTATCCTAACGAAATATGTTCCAGGATTATTTATTCCAATTTGTTGACTTGTTTGGCCAGTTGACCAAAGATAACTACTTCCGTTATTGAGTGCATTCAAAGAAAAGTTATCGTCCGCTAAACATGAAAATAAAATGTTTTTCTGAAACGGTTCCAATGGAAGTGGAACGTCGGTAACTACAACGCTATCATTAATCACTTGATTATTTAGTTCTAAATCAAAATAGTAGGTACCTGCTTGACTAGTTGTAAATGACGAATCTGTTAAGTTAAATGGAGTTGTATAATCAAGTGTATTCCAATCTTTGATAATTGTTCCATCTTCAAAAGTCCATCTATAACTTGTAATATTAGGGTCATAGTAGGAGATTAAGGCATCCTCATTTTCACATTTGACAATATCGTCTAATACAATTGTATATTTTGGGAAACAAATTTGTTGTAAATTGTTAACTCCTCCAGTTGAGGCTGTAAAACCCCATTTTACGATGTTATTTCCAGCAAAAACAGTATTTATGATATCACCCGAATAAGTCATTCTTAAAAAACCATCGAAAAACATTTGTAAAACTTGCGTTGTTGCATTCCATTTTACTCTTACAGTATGAGTTGCAGCATCATCCACATTGGCATTTGAAGGAAGTAAAGGAGTTGGTCCTTGAATAGCAGTAGCGAAATTTCCATTAAAATAAAGTGCTGTGTGATCGACAGCTAAATCAGTAACTCCTGGTTCAGTATTTTGCCATGTATCCAGTTCTACAATTAACGTTGGAGAAAGACTTTCAGCTCCCAAACCAAAGCCTAAATTTCCCATTGTCTCAAGATTATCTCCTCTCATTACAAAAGCAATCCCATCAGCTCCCCATCCATTCTGATCTCCAAAATAAAGACAAAAAGATGCATCAAAACTGTTGTTTAGATTAATTAATTTCGTGTCCCAAACTGCTCCTGATTGTTGATTTTGATTTAATGTTAATGTAAAACAAGAATCAACTTCTCCACAAGTTGGCAAAGGATTTATTGGAAATGCGTTATTTACTGTCACATAACCGAATTGAGAATAAGTAAAGTTACTCAAAATCAACAGAGTCAAGTAGAATATTTTGTTCATAGTTTTGTTTAAAAATGCAAAGATAAGTTTTTTGAATGCACTATATTGATTTAGTGTCAGTTTTTATTTTTCAACATCCTTTAATTCCTAAAAGTTGATAACCTATTAAACTTTAAATGATTTTTAGTCCGTTTATCTAATTTTTGAAGGATAATTAAATTTAGTATTTATTTTTGCAAGAAATAATAAATAAAATGTAAGTTATTGAGATTTTTTTTTACCATATCATTTTTGTGTTTTTTTAATGGATTTTTTGCTCAGGTGAAAACGATTGAAACAATTCGTGCAAAAGAAAAGATTCAAATTGATGGTTTTCTCAATGAGAATAGTTGGAAAAATGCACCCAAAGCAGTAGATTTTTTAGAGAGAAATCCAACGGAAGGGAAGAAAGCAAAATTTCCAACGGAAGTTTCAATTTTATATGATGATTATGCTATTTATGTTGGTGCAATGATGTATGATTCTGCAGCAGATTCTATTTTAAAACAATTAGGTGAGCGAGATGATCAATTAAATGCTGATAATTTCACGATTTCATTTGATACGTATAATCAAAAATTAGATGCCTTTGTTTTTTCGGTAGCAGCTTCTGGTGTACAAAGTGATTTCAAATATTCTGATGAATCTTTCAACGCTGTTTGGCAAAGTAAAGTCAAAATTTTGGAAAATGGTTGGTCAGTTGAAATGGAAATTCCTTTTTCTGCACTTCGATTTCCAAATGGAGATTCAATAACTTGGAAAGTTCAGTTTGAGAGGGAAATTAGACGCTTCAGAAGTGAATTACAGTGGTCATTGGTTTCTAAAGATTTTCAAAATGAAATCAATTATTGGGGTGATTTAGTAGGTTTGAAAAACATTAAAAATCCAATTAGACTTCAATTTTCACCCTATCTATCGAGTTCCGTTAGTGAAAGAAATAATGATTTTTCACTTGCTTATGGCGGCGGAGCAGATATGAAATTTGGACTTTCAGAGGCTTTTACTTTAGATATGACTTTGTTGCCTGATTTTAGTCAAGTACAATCCGATAATATAGTGAAAAATCTTTCTGCTTTTGAGGTTGTTTTTGATGAACAACGTCCATTCTTTCAGGAAGGAGTTGATTTATTTTCGAAAGGTAATTTATTTTATTCAAGGCGAATTGGTGGAGTTCCCTTGAATTATCATGCAGTAAATTCTCAACTAGATTCAAATGAATACATTACCTCAAATTCAAGATCTTCGCGTTTAATAAATGTGAGTAAAATTTCGGGTAGGACAAAAGGTGGAACTGGCATCGGTTTTTTAAATGCACTTACAGCTGAGACCTTTGCTACCATTAAGGATACTGTATCAGGTATCGAACGAAATGTTAAAACAAATCCTTTAGTGAATTACAACATCATCTCAATAGATCAAAATTTGAAAAATAATAGTTCTGTTTATGCGATAAATTTAAATACAACGAGGGCAGATGGTTTTTACGATGCAAATACTTCTGCTTTTGGTGGAAATTTTGTGAATAAAAATAATTCTTATGCGATTGCCGCAACAATAAAAATTTCGCAATGGGAAGATACATTAAATATTGGAAAAACGTTTCAAGTTAATAAGGTAAATGATGGAACAAACTATTTTTTGGTTTTTGGAAAAATTAAGGGAGCATTTCAATTCAAATTAATCTCTGAAAATATTTCTCCAAATTTTGACCCGAATGATTTAGGAGTTAATTTTCAAAATAATTACCGCTTCCATACGGCGGAATTTAAGTACAATAAATACAATCCTTTTTGGAAATTGACACAAATGTATAATACTTTCAGTTACAATATGGAGCAAAATTATACTACTTATAAAATACTAAAAAATAAAATAGCTTTTAATAGTTTTGCTACACTTAAAAATAGTTTTCATTCATTCTTTATGAACATGGAATCTCAATTAGGAGACGGATATGACTTATTTGAAGCGAGAGTTCCTGGAAAAGTCTATATAAATCCTGGATATACCTATTTTAATTTGGGTGTTTCAAGTGACTATCGTCGGAAATTTGCTTTGGATGGAAGCTTGGGTTTGGGTTATGGTGAAAAATATTATGGTCCGAGTTATTACCGGGAAGGAAATATTTCACCAATTATCCGTTTTTCGGATAAATTTACACTTCGACCATCTATTAATTTTTTAAATTTTGACAATGGAGCTGGATTTGCTGGCTATGATGAAAATGGAAATCCTATTTATGGTTTGAGAGATGTTTTTACGCTTACAAATGTCATTGCTGCTAAATATTTATTTAGAAATAATTT
>CAMBRH010000076.1 GCA_945870115.1 Chitinophaga pinensis
GATAAATCAAAATGGACACGTTGCGCCGTTATCGAACTTGGAAGATATGAGGAATTAAACGTTGGAGGAGCTGAGTCAGGTACTTTAAGAAAGTCATTTAGTGTTAATAAAGAAGGTCAAAATGACGGAAGTGGAACAAAAGGAATGGGTTGGTTTCCTGGCTATGCAATTGACATAGAGACTGGAGTGCGATTACATATTGCTTTTGGTGAAAATTCATTTTTGGGTGCCGAAAACGGTTCAGATATGAAGTGGAATCCAACTTCAAGAATAACTGACAATGTTGGAAACCCACTATTTGGAGGTCAACATGTAATTTACATTTTCGGCTACAATATTAGTGGAAATCCTGACAACACTAGAAATTGTCCTGAATACGATGGAGGAAATAATTGGGTTTATGATAAGTTTTTTACAGCAACAAATACTTCCTATACGGACATTTTTAATAATATGTCGTGGGTAGCTAACCCAATCCTTCAAGAAAATCAATCTTTACTTTCAACTGATGTGAAAATTAGAGTTAGAATTAATAAAGAATACAATGATTTTGTGGCCACTAATAAAAACAATGGAAGACCAATGTATTCTTGGTCTATGGATAATCTATCAACAGTAACCAACAATAGTGATCGCTTAAAGGAGGCTTTGGAATTAATTAACGTTGTTCCAAATCCTTATTACGCTTTTTCAGAATACGAAGAAAGTAGGGTAGACACGCGTGTAAAAATCACCAATTTGCCAGAAAAATGTACCATAAAAATTTACAATATTTCGGGGAAACTAATTAAAACATTTAAAAAATCAAATCCAACAACTTTTCAAGATTGGAAGTTAGTAAATGAAGTTGGAATTAATGTTGCTTCTGGAATTTATTTAATCCATGTAGAAGTACCAGAAGTTGGAGAACGAATAATAAAATCTTTTATTGGAGTACGGTCTCCTGATTTTGAAGGATTCTGAGATTTAATTACAAAAATGTTCATCACTATTAACAACAACAGCTAAAATTGTTAGTTGTTAATTGCAAAGATCAGTAAATTTTCATTGTTTTTTAATTTATTAAAGACTTGTATTTGAGGGTTTTAATTAATTTATGATAAAATTTATTAAAAAATATTTGCAATACTTAAGATTCTTATGTATATTTGTCCTATGTATACATCAGAACTTATAAAAGGAACATTAAAAACCATCATTTTAAATTTACTCAAAGAAAGAGGAAGAATGTATGGTTACGAGATTACCCAAACGGTAAAAGACATGACAGCAGGTAAAATTCAAATTACAGAAGGAGCCTTGTATCCAACTTTGCACGCCTTAGAAAAAAACGGAGAATTAGCAACGGAAGAAGAGTATATAGGTAAGCGAGTAAGAAAGTACTACACCATTACGGAACAAGGAACTCAAACTGCAACTGAAAAAGTAAATGAATTTGTAGATTTCATCCGTACAATGAAATTTTTGTTAGACATTGAACCAAGAGTAAGTAATGCGTAATATTAGTGATGACGAACTGGATTTTATTCTAAATGACATTAAAGCAAATGGGGTTGTAATTGAAGATCTACAAAACAACCTACTAGATCACATTTGCTGTGTAATTGAAAATGAAATACCTCTAAATGAAGACTTTTATAAGTTTTACAAACAAATTTTGCCTCGTTTTTTCAAAAAAGAATTGAAAGAATTACAAGTTGAAACAGAAAAATTATTAACTTTTAAAAATTATTATGCCATGAGAAACACATTAAAAATAACAGGAATTGTATCTGCTTTATTTACAATTTTAGGAGCAAGCTTAAAAGTATTACATTATCCGGGTGCTGGAATTTTCATTCAATTAGGGGGTATTTTATTTAGTCTTGTATTTTTACCCTTAATGATTGTCTTGAAATTTAAAGACGAAGAAAAAAAGGTAGATAAATTTGTTTTGAGCTTAGGTTTTTTGATAGCAATGATCTCATTTATTGGAGTTTTATTTAAACTTATGCATTGGCCTTGGGCAAGTGTTTTAATGATTAGCGGAATTAGTGCATTTGTCTTTGCTTATGTTCCTCTTTATTATTTTACACGTGTTAGAAGAGAAGAAATCAGATTTAATACAACAATTAATTCAGTATTAATGATGGCTTGTGGCGGATTAATTTTTGCAATGTTTAACTTGGGTTATGGTCAAAAAATAACAAACGAAGAACATTCTTTGACAAAACTTAAAGAATCGAGCGAGCATCTTATTGATGAAATTAATTCCTTTGACACGATTTCTACAGTAAACAAAAATCAATTTGTCAAGTTAAAACAAGAACTTTATGAATTTAAGGTAGAAATTCAAAAAACGAATAAAAAATAAAAAAACCAGAAATTTTAGTCTGTTGTGTGCTAAACGAATTAGCATACAACAGCTTATTGTTTTAGAATACGCTCTTCAGCTTTAATTGTTTTATTTTTATTAGCAAGTTGTCCACAAGCAGCATCGATGTCTTTTCCACGACTTCTTCTAACATTTACAATTAGGTTTTTATCCTCTAAAAAACTAGCAAATGCTGCGACTTTATTTGAATCAGCTTGCTGATAAATGCCATCGTCAATAGGATTGTATTCAATAATATTAATTTTACAAGGAACACATTTTGCAAATTCAGCTAATTCTTGAGCATCTTCTAAATTGTCGTTAAAATCCTTAAAAATAATGTATTCAAAAGTAACTCTTGAAGCGGTTTTTTCATGAAAATAAATCAAGGCTTCTCTTAAAGATTCCAGGTTATTACTTTCATTAATTTCCATCAATTTATTTCTTTTCTCGTCGTTTGCTGCGTGAAGAGAAAGGGCTAAATTAAATTTTACTTCATCATCCCCTAATTTTTTAATCATTTTTGAAATTCCTGCAGTAGAAACGGTAATTCTTCTTGGAGAAATTCCTAAACCGTCTTCAGAGCATAAAATTTCTGTTGAGCGAAGTACATTCTTATAGTTTAACAAGGGCTCACCCATTCCCATGTAAACGATGTTCGTGAGGTTTTGTTGGTAACGATCTTCCGCTTGATTTCTCAAATAAACAACTTGATCTACAATTTCCCCAGCCGTTAAATTTCGCATTAGTTTTAATCTACCTGTTGCACAAAATGCGCAAGCTAAACTGCAACCAACTTGCGAAGAAATACACGCAGTAGTTCTAGATTTTGTTGGAATAAGCACTCCTTCAACAACTTGCCCTTTTTCAACTTCAAAGGCACATTTTATTGTTTTATCAGAACTGATTTGTTGATCGTCTAATTTGATTTTGTCAATGAAATAATTTGCTTCTAACTTTTCTCTAAATGATTTTCCGAGACTTGACATTTCTTCAAATGTTCCAGCATTTTTTTGCCAAAGCCATTCATAAATTTGTTTCGCACGAAAAGGCTTTTCACCTAAAGAAGCAACTGCAACTTTTAGTTCATCAAGTGTAAAATTTCTAATATTTGTTAAGTTGTTCAACCAATTTGAATTTAGAGGAATAATTTAGAAACAGCAATTATTTGTACAAAGTTACGATTAATAACCTAAGATTTTCAAATAATCATTTGCTGTTTGTTCTTCAGAAAACATTTCAGTTTGAATTTTTCCATTTTCATCTCGTTTAATCAAAATGTGTTTTGGTTCAGGAATCAAGCAATGTTTCAATCCGCCGTAACCTCCAATTGTTTCTTGATAAGCTCCGGTGTTGAAAAAACCAATATAAAGAGGTTTGTTTTTATTAAATTTAGGAAGATAAATCGCATTTGAATGTTGTTCAGAATTGTAATAATCATCGCTATCACACGTCAAACCACCTAACAAAATTCGTTCATAATCATCGTTCCATCTGTTAATTGGCAACATGATAAAACGTTGATTTATTGCCCAAGTATCTGGAAGATTTGTCATGAATGAAGAATCAATCATATTCCATTTTTCACGGTCATTTTGTTGTTTTTGGTGTAAAATATTGAACAAAGCTCCACCACTTTCTCCAACCGTAAAAGACCCAAATTCGGTAAAAATATGTGGTTCAGGAATATCATTATCAGCACAAACACGTTGCACTTGCGTGATAATTTCTTTTACCATGTAAGCGTAATCATACTCAAAAGCAAGCGATTTTTTAATCGGAAAACCACCACCAATATTAAGCGAATCAAGTGTTGGACATACCTTTTTTAAGTCACAATAAATTCTTAAACATTTTGTTAACTCATTCCAATAATAAGCTGTGTCATTAATTCCAGTATTGATAAAAAAGTGAAGCATTTTCACCTTTACTTGCGGATTTTCATGCAACATTGCTTTATAAACAGGAACAATTTCACGGTAACGAATTCCTAAACGAGACGTATAAAACTCAAATTTTGGCTCTTCCTCAGATGCAATTCTAATTCCAACATTGAATTCTTTTTTCGTCGCAGCCATTAAATCTTGTAATTCTTGCGTGTTATCAACAATTGGAATGACTTCTAACTTCGTTTTTTCAATTAATTTAGCAATATTTTGAATGTATTGTTGCGGTTTATAACCGTTACAAATAACATAACTTCCTTCTTTTAATTTCTTTTTTTTATAAAGATTAAGAACAATATCAATATCAAAAGCAGATGAGGTTTCTATATGAACATCATTTTTTAAAACTTCATCTAAAACGAAAGCAAAATGTGAACTTTTTGTACAGTAAGAATAGTGGTAATTACCAGTATATCCCATATTATTCATCGCTTCTCTAAACCAACCTTTAGCCCTTTGAATATTATAAGAAATTTGAGGTAAATAATTGAATTTTAATGGAGTACCATATTCTTCAATTAATCTCATTAAATCAATTCCGTGAAAAATCAAACGATCTTCTTTCAAGTTAAATTCATCTTGAGGAAATTCAAATGTTTGATCAATTAAATCTATGTATTTTGTTCTCATTATCTGTTATTACGCAAAAATTTGAACAAAGTTCCGAAAAAATTATTGATTTATAGATAAAATTTCTTTCCAAACATCATCTGCAGCAAAATCCCACGAAAAAAGTTTGGATCTTTCAAGTCCTTGTTTAATTAAATTTGTTCTTAAATTTTCATCTAAATAGATTAATTCCATCGCTTTAGCAATTTCATTAACATTAAATGGATCTACCAAAATACCTGCATCACCGACAATTTCGGGTAGTGAAGTTAAATTTCCAGCAATAATAGGAACCCCTGATTTCATAGCTTCTATTAAAGGAATTCCAAAACCCTCAAAATAAGGAATATACGTCAAACAAGATGCAGATGCTGTTACTTTAGTTAATTCTTCTAAACTCAAATGTCCAGTAAAATGAATGTTTTTTATTAACTTATCATTAATGTTTAGATCTGGGTTGGTTTTCCACAACTTTTCACCAACTATTACTAAATCATAACCTTCGGAAAAATTTTGTTTAAAGATTGAAAATGCTTCTATTAGCCGTTTAATGTTTTTTCTTGGGTGAAGAGAACCTACAAATATAAAGTATTCTTTTCCAGCACTATATTCGTTTCTAACGGTTAAGGAACTGTTCTTTTCTAAAGGTCTAAACTTGTCTGATGCGCCGTTCCAAATGACATAAATTTTTTCTTGATTAATTCCGTATGTTTTAATAATATCTTCTTTAGAATAATTAGAAACGGTAATAATTTTGTTCGCTTTACGCGCAAATTTAGGAAAAAAATGTTTTAAATATGTTCGAGGAGAAAATGGAATATCTTGCGGATAATGCTCAAAATTTAGGTCATGGATTGTTGCTATTTGTGGAATTTTTGTTTTTAAAGAAAGGTATCCATCGGGAGAAAAGAAAACATCAATTTTATATTTTTTTAAGGCTCTTTTTACAGAAAACTCAAACCACCAATAAAATAAAAAAGGATGTCTTGCTTGTGGAAATAAAACTACAGGTGTTACATTTTTCCCAAAAATAAATTTTTCATCATATTTTCGATCAAAGAAAAAGAAAAATTCATGTTCAGGATGATTTTCAACTAATCTTTTTGAAATTTCAAAAGTGTACCAGCCAAATCCTTCCATTTTTTTGGAAAGCAAGAAACGTGTATTTATTCCAATTCTCATTACTTTGCGAAAGTAAGATTTTAAAAACGAAATGAGGAATTTTGCCAATAAATTTTTTTGGAAGATTAAATTATCAGTTTGGTTTAATTATCAATATAGAAGAAGTTAAAGTGTTTATTATAAATTAGATATTCGTTTTTATCGGTTAGAATCTACTATTTATATGCCTTAATTTTTATGAGCAATAATGGGTTTTTTTTATTGGGAACCCTTGTAAATCTAAATTTTATTTTTAACTTAGAATAAAATTACCAAACAAACTAAACCTTTTTATTATGGCATCTGAATGCAAAAAACCATCTATTTCTGAGGAGATAGACAAAAACCTACGTTTATGTTGCGTATGTGATTCTAAACTTTTTGGAAGATCTGACAAAGTGTTTTGTGATATAACTTGTAAAAACAAATATCATTTTGAATTAAGAAAACACAACAATCTGGTGTCCAATGTAACAATTAAAATACTCAACAAGAACTATCAGATTTTATGTTTTTTAACAGGTAAAAATTGTAATAAATTTAAAGTGAGTAAATTAGATTTACAATCTAAAGGGTTTAATTTTGAAATAGTTTCTGGTTTTGATCAATCAAAGTTTGGATTTAAAGTAAAAATATATGAATTTTCGCTTTATATTTCAGCTCATAATGAAATTACAGTTATTAGAAATTCACAGCAAACTGATATTTCACCATTTGTTTATAAAAGATGGGAAAGATTTTATAAGAAAAATGAAATATTAAACGCCAATTCTAAAAAGTTATGACAACAAAAGAGCTTGGTGATTATGGTGAAAAATTAGCTTATGAATTTCTTTGTCAAAAAGGCTACAAAATAATTCAAACAAATTTTAGATTATCAAAGTCAGAAGTTGATATTGTTTGTGAATTTGAAGAAAAATTAGTTATTGTCGAAGTAAAAACGAGACAAACAGCAGAAATTGGAGAACCATGGAGAGCTGTTACTAGAGGAAAACAGAAACAAATAATTAAAGTTGCAAACCACTATATTTTTGAAAATGATATAAATTTAGAAACAAGATTCGATGTTATCTCAATTGTATACAATTCTTTTAGAACAGATATTGAACACATTGAAGACGCATTTACTCCTTAAATTTCACTTTCTAATAAATCTTTTGCTCGAACTCCAAAATTATCATTTGACCAAGTGTAAATATCAGCTTTATTAATTTTCACAAAACATGGAAAACTACCTTTTGAAATTGAAACCATTTTGTCTAAATTTTGAGCTAGAGAAACTTGAATATTGGAGTCCAATTTAACTTTATAAGGCTCAATTTCTCTGGTTTCCTTAGCACAAACTATATACTTAATCTTTAATTTTGGATTTCTTTTTTGCATCAAGTTGATGGTATTCACAGATTCATGACAATATGGACAATTAGGAATTGTAATTACTACCAAGTCAAAACCTTTAAAATCTGATAGACTTTGCTCATTTGCAATACTTATACCATTTTTTGAGAAATCGCCTTCATAAATTGGATTCAATAAAAATCCAATACCAAATGGAGCAAGAAAAATAATTAATAAAAGAAAAAAACGAAGAAAGGGTATTTTTATAAAAAAGAACTTTTTAATTTTCCTTGATATAGTAAACCCTAATATTATTAAAATTAAATAAGGAAAAACCTTTGATATTGTCCAAGAAAAATTCCAAGAAATTAAGGTGTTTTCAAGAGCTTTAAAAAAAAACAAAGTTGATGCTAATAGAATTATTTGTAAAATAAGACTTTTCATAAATAGATAAATTTATTTTTGAAGATAAAAAAAAGGAAGTCGAAACTTCCTTTTGAATTTAATTTTGTGATATAAAAATTTATTTAGGCTCCATAACTGATTTCATTCCATCAGAATCTGTCCACTCTAATTTGTCTTTTTCATACGTATTAATTGTCATAATAGATGTTTCTGAACTACCAGCAAATGTAGTAACAAGTGTCATTTTATCCTCAACTAATGTGTAAGTAAAAGGAATTGAAATTGATACTCCACTTTCTGCAAAAGAAATACTTCCAGTACCACCTTTTTTATCCTTTGAGAAAGAAATTGTCGCTTGTTCATCAGCTGGTACAGCTACACCGTTGTATGAAACTTCTTTCCATTCTCCATCAATTCTTCTGTTAATCTTTTTTTCTTTTGAACAAGAACTTGACACCAATACAGTTACAGCAAGTAACACAAATAATACTTTTTTCATAATTTTTTTTGTTTTAAGTTATAAATAATGTCACGAATATATAAAGTTTTTTTAAATAACAATTATTATTTTAAAAGATTGTCGAATTATTTTATTAATTAAATAATTGCACATTTTTTTGTAGCCGTATTTTTGTTACATGACGCTTCAGCATCAGACTTAGTTACGTTGGTTTTGGTAACAATGTAAGTTGTGTCACTTGAAACTCCATCAACAGTTGTTGTGCATTTACAAGTGTAATCTTTTGAACAGGAGGCAATAGCCCAAACTCCGGCAATCGCAATTGCTAAAACTTTTTTCATAATTTTTTGTTTTTGAATTAATTTTCCTCACGAAAATAATAAAACATTTTGAATTAACATTCACTTTTTACTTTATCTTTGCATTAAAAATAGCAACATGAAAGTTCCAGTTACAATTTATGCCGAAATGACACCAAATCCATCAACGATGAAGTTTGTTGCAAACAAGTATTTGCTTATTTCTGGTGAATCCGTAGAATTTAATTCCTTGTCTGAAACGAAAGGTTTTTCACCTTTAGCAGAACAATTGTTTCAATTTCCTTTTATTAAAGGAGTTTTTATGGCTAGTAATTTTATTACAATAACAAAAACAGATAATCTTGGTTGGGATTTCATAACAATGGAAATTAGAGAATTCATTAAAGAATGGATTTCCGAAGGCAAGGATATTTTAATTCAAATGCCTTCTCCTAAACCTGCAGAAGTTCTTTCAGAATCGAATACCGAGATAAAAAACTATGAACCTTCAGAATATGATGAAGCAATAGTTTCCTTATTGGATGAATACGTTAGACCTGCCGTTGAAAATGATGGTGGCGCAATAGACTTTAGAAGTTTTAAAGACGGTGTCGTTACTGTTATTCTTAGAGGTGCTTGCTCAGGTTGCCCTTCTTCTACAGCTACCTTAAAAGGTGGAATTGAAAATTTATTAAAACAACATTTGCCTGAGGTTACCGAAGTTGTAGCAGAAAACGCTTAAAAAAAGGAATTAATTTATGGATTTTTAGATTAAGTTGCATCTTAGAAATAAGTTTAACAATTTAAAAAATTAATGTCATGAAAAAGTTCGTCTTATTAAGTTTATTAGCACTGCCATTCTTGTTTAAAGCACAGGGTTCAATGGGTGAAGTTATCGGATCTGTAATTTTAAAGTCAGATAATTCAATCATCATTGGTGCAACTGTACAAACAATTTCTAATGGAACCTATTATCGAGCAAAAACAGATATTGATGGAAAATTTCGTATTTCCGCAATACCAGCTGGAAAGTATATGTTCTCAATTATATATTTAGGAGATACAGTAAAAAACCTTGAAGCAAATGTTCCCATTGATGGAATTGATAATATGGGAACAATTCTATTTCATGTAAAAATGCAAGAAACAGAAGTAATTGAAGTTACGAATAGAATTTTTCCTAAATTAACTTATGGCGTAACTCCAGAAATAAAAATGGATCGTGAGCAAATTTCTAAAAGCCCTCAAAAATTCAATCAGAAAGAGATGATTTCAGCAATGTCATCCGATATAAAATTAACAGATGATGGAAGCCTAGTTTTTCGAGGCGCAAGAAAAGGGGATATGATTTATGTAATTGATGGAGTAAAATTGACTGATGTAGTAAATGTTCCAAGTGCTGCAATTGGCGGTATGATGGTATATACAGGCGGAATTCCTGCAAAATACGGTGACACTATGGGCGGAGTTGTGGTTATGGAAACCCTAAGTTACTTCGATTTATACAGAGCTTGGAGTATTGCTGAATATAAAAAAACAACAAAAGAAAACACTAGTTTAGATTAAATTAAGAATCATAATATAAGTGGAAGACGGGTATTTATTCGTCTTTTTTTATTTTAGTGAAATTTTTTTCTTTATTTATTTTTGAGATGCTAAATTTTGTCTAAAACTTAAAGGTTTTTAACCGTTAAAAACCTTTAAAGTACCATAAACATTGAATTAATGTAAAAAATCTACTTTAAAATCTTAATTTTTATGAATTATTTTTTTAAATTTTTATTCAGTTAAAAAATTTGTCTGATTTTCAGTAATAATTTAAGTATATTTGTTTTTAAAAAAAGAATTATGAGAACAAATCACGACATTGATTATTTCATTCACGGTGAAGAAATGCAAATGATTGAAATTGAATTAGATCCACAAGAAACAGCAATTGCAGAAGCGGGCTCGTTCATGTATATGGGTGAAGGAATTCAGATGGAAACAATTTTTGGTGATGGTTCTGCTAAACAAGGAACAGGTTTTTTTGATAAATTGTGGGGAGCAGGAAAACGTTTGCTGACAGGAGAGAGTTTATTTATGACAGCTTTTACACACATGGGATCAGGAAAAGCGAGAGTTGCTTTTGCATCACCTTATCCTGGGAAAATTATCCCAATGGATTTAACTGAGTTTGGTGGAAAAATTATATGTCAAAAAGATGCATTTTTATGCGCAGCTAAAGGTGTTTCTGTTGGAATAGAATTTCAAAGAAAACTGGGAACAGGACTTTTTGGTGGAGAAGGATTTATAATGCAAAAATTGGAGGGTGATGGTTTAGCTTTTTGTCATGCTGGTGGACATATCATTAGAAGAAAATTAAATCCAGGTGAAATATTAAGGGTTGATACAGGGTGTATCGTTGCTTACACACAAACAGTAGATTACGACATTCAATTTGTTGGCGGAATAAAAAATACGATTTTTGGTGGAGAAGGATTATTTTTTGCTACACTGAAAGGACCAGGAGAGGTATGGTTACAAACACTTCCAATTTCTCGTTTAGCTTCAAGAATCTTATCCTACGGTACTGGAGCAAGAAAAGAAGAAGGTAGTATTTTGGGAGGAATTGGGAATTTACTGGATGGTGACGGTAGATAAATAATTATTAGCTTTTTTTTTATAATTAAAAAGATAAATTCAGAACTTAAAATATAAACAACTAAAACATTTTAGCAATATCTTAATCTAAAAATATTGAAAGATTATTGTTTTCTTTATCTATTTTCATTCATTTATTTGTATTTTTACCCTTTTTAAAAAATGTCAAAAATTGTAAAACACACCTTGTCATTTGAAAACGAATATGATTACGAACTTCTTGGAATTTGTTCTCATACAAGTGATTATAAATTGGTTTGGAGTATTAATGAAAAACTAAATTTTAAACTTGAAAAATCATTTAATCTCTTTTTGGTAAATACAAAAAAAGGATCCATAGCTTCTAGTCATCCTTATTATTATATGCAGGATGAGGTAAAAAGAACAGAGATTTATTTGATAAAAAATAAATACGAAGGGAAATATTTAATTCCTGAAAAACAACAAATTGATTATTTCTTATTCATTTGCAATAACATTGAAGATGATGTGGAAATTTGGTTAGACAAATTAAGAGAAACAAATTGTATCATGGCAGCTTTTTTGTTTGATGCAACAGATTTTAACTCAACGCAACAAATTGTTTTTGATTGAGTTAAACGATAATTTAAAGTACAGATTGTACAAAAACAGATTTATGAAAAAAACAAAAATTGTAGCAACTTTAGGTCCAGCATCCTCAAGTAAAGAGGTTTTGAAAAAAATGATTTTAGAAGGTTTAAATGTATGTCGTTTAAATTTTTCTCATGGAGCTTATGAAGATTATGCAAATTTAATCAAAACGATTCGTGAAATAAATGAAGAAACTGGTTTAAATGTTGCCATCTTAGCTGATTTACAGGGGCCAAAAATTCGTTGTCACGAAATTGAAAACAATGGAATTCTTTTGGAAGAAGGAAAACAAATTTCAATTACAACAGATAAAGTAATCGGAACATTAGATTTAATTTCAATAAATTATGAAAAACTTCCTCAAGACATTAAGCCAGGTGAAAGAATTTTGATGGATGACGGAAAATTAATGTTAAAAGTTATTAGCACCGATAAAAAGAAAAAAATTGTTGCTGAAATTATTTACGGTGGAATTTTATCATCTAAAAAAGGTGTTAATCTTCCAAACACAAAAATTTCAATGCCTTGTTTAACTCCAAAAGATTTGGAAGATTTAGCTTTTGCTTTGGAACAAAATGTTGACTGGGTTGGACTTTCATTTGTTCGTTCTGCTAGAGATATTATTGAATTAAAACACATTATTTCCAATTCTACTGCAAAAGCGAAAGTTATTGCAAAAAT
>CAMBRH010000077.1 GCA_945870115.1 Chitinophaga pinensis
TGGAGATGAAGCATTGAAATTATTAACCCAAAAATTTGATCTTGCAAGTCTCGAAAATTTGGAAGTAACAGAACAAGAAATTAATCTTGCTTCCGATAACCTTGATGAATCATTAAAAATTGCAATTAAAGAAGCTTATAAAAATATTTATCTTTTTCATGAAAAACAAGTTGAAGAGCCAAATAAAATTGAAACCACACCTGGAGTAATTTGTTGGCGAAAATCGGTAGGAATTGAAAAAGTTGGACTTTATATTCCCGGTGGATCTGCTCCATTATTTTCAACTATTCTTATGTTGGCAATTCCTGCAAAAATTGCTAAGTGTAAAGAAATTATTTTATGTACGCCTTGTGATTCAAATGGTGCAGTAAATCCAGCTATTCTCTTTACGGCAAAACTTTGTGGTATTACGCGTGTTTTTAAATTAGGTGGAATCCAAGCGATCGCGGCAATGACATTGGGAACAGAATCAGTTCCTGCTGTTTATAAAATTTTCGGACCAGGGAATCAATATGTTACAGCTGCAAAATTATACGCACAAAAATTTAAAGTAGCCATCGACATGCCTGCTGGACCAAGTGAGGTTATGGTTGTTTGTGATGAAAATGCAAATGAAAAATATGTAGCTTCAGATTTACTAGCTCAAGCTGAACATGGTGCTGATTCGCAAGTTATTTTGATCTCTACAAATTTTGAAAAAGCAGAAAAAATAAAACAAGAATTGCAAATACAATTAGATAAATTACCACGAAAAATACAAGCTAGCGGAGCACTTGAAAATTCAGCAGCAATCGTCACGAGTATAGAAAATATCATTTCAATTGTAAACAGTTATGCTCCTGAACATTTGATTTTAAACACCAATTTTAACGAAAGGCTGATTGATAAAATCAGTAATGCTGGCTCTGTATTCATAGGTCAATATACTCCAGAAAGTGCGGGAGATTATGCTTCTGGTACGAACCATACCTTACCAACAAATGGATACGCCAAACAATATTCTGGTGTTTCCCTTGACTCCTTTGTGAAGAAAATCACTTTTCAGGAAATAAGCAAAGAAGGCCTTTTGAATCTTGGCAAAACCATTGAAATCATGGCAAGCGCAGAGGGATTAGAAGCACACAAAAACGCAGTAAGTATCAGATTAAAAGATTTATAAAATGAATATTGAACAATTAATTAGACCTGATTTATTGGACTTAAAACCTTATTCATCAGCAAGAGATGAATTCGAAGGGGAAGCTTCAATCTACTTAGACGCAAATGAAAATCCTTTTGAAAATGGTTTCAATCGCTACCCAGATCCATTACAAATCAAATTAAAAAAGAAAATTGCAGCGATTAAAAACTGTGAATTAGAAAGTGTTTTTCTTGGAAATGGTTCAGATGAGTGCATTGATTTACTTATTCGTCTATTTTGCGAATCCTACAAAGATGAAATTGTTAGTATTTCTCCATCTTATGGAATGTATGCTGTTTCTGCCAAAATAAATGCAATTCAATTAAATAATGTGCTCTTAAATGATGATTTTACCTTGAATTTAGCAGCAGTTTTAGAAAAAGGTAGAACTTCAAAAATATTATTCATCTGTTCGCCAAATAATCCTACAGGACATAGTTTTGCAAAAAAAGATATTGAATTTTTGATTCAAAACTTTAAAGGAATTGTTGTTATTGATGAAGCCTACATCGATTTCGCAGAAGAAAAAAGCGCAATCGAGTTAATCGACAAGTATGAAAATTTAGTAATAACGCAAACATTTTCAAAAGCCTTTGGTTTGGCTGGAGCCCGACTTGGAATGCTTTTTTCAAATAAAAAAATCATTTCATGGTTGAATAAAATCAAGCCTCCATACAACATCAATATTTTAACCCAAGATTTGGTAAGCAAAGTGTTGGAAAATTACCCAAAGATTCAAGAGGAAATTGAGCTAATAAAACAAGAACGTAAAAAGCTCATTTCAGAACTTCAACAAATTGATTCGATTGAAACAATTTTTCCAAGTGATTCAAATTTTATTCTAATTCGGATAAAAAATGCGGATGAAATTTATTCCAAATTGATTCAAAAAGGAATTGTTGTTAGAAACAGATCTTCACAGGCACTTTGTAATTCTACTTTAAGAATCACTGTGGGGACAAAACAAGAAAACGAATTATTAATGCAAGAATTAAAATTAATCAGATGAAAAAAGTACTTTTTATAGATCGAGATGGAACCTTAATTCTCGAACCGCCGGTAGATTTCCAAGTAGATTCTTTTGAAAAACTAAAATTTTACCCCAAAGTATTTTCTGGTTTAGGGAAAATTGCACAAGAATTAGATTTTGAATTGGTAATGGTGACTAATCAAGATGGTTTGGGAACCAATTCTTACCCATTTGAAGATTTTATTGGACCACATAATTTAATGGTTGAAACCTTAAAATCTGAAGGAATAAATTTTTCTGAAGAATGTATTGATAAAACATTTCCGCACGAAAATGCAGATACTCGAAAACCAAAAACGGGCTTACTTCAAAAATACTTCTCAGAGGAATATGACCTGAAAAATTCATTTGTAATTGGAGATAGACTTACTGACGTGGAATTGGCAAAAAACCTTGATGCAAGAGCTATTTACATAAAAAATGAAAATGATCCAGGTAAAAATGAAGTGAATTCTAAAGAAGAAGAATTAAAAAGTTTCATTGCACTTGAAAGTTGCGATTGGGACGAAATCTACACTTTTTTAAAACTTGGAGATCGAACTTCTAGTTACATTAGGAAAACAAATGAAACTGACATTTCGATTAAACTTGATTTAGACGGAACAGGAAAATCAAAGATTGACACAGGAATTTCATTTTTTGACCACATGTTGGATCAAATTGCGCGTCATGGTCAGTTGGATTTAGAAATAATAGTAAAAGGTGATTTAGAAGTGGATGAACACCATACTATTGAAGATACGGCAATTGCTTTAGGTGAATGCTTCGCTCAAGCTTTGGGTACTAAAATTGGCATAGAACGCTACGGTTTTTGCTTGCCTATGGATGATTGCCTTGCCCAAGTTGCTATAGATTTTGGCGGGAGAAATTGGCTCGTTTGGGATGCTGTTTTTAGACGAGAATTAATTGGAAAAATGCCAACTGAAATGTTTTATCATTTCTTCAAATCTTTCACAGATGGAGCAAAATGCAATTTAAATGTCAAATCTGAAGGTGAAAACGAACACCATAAAATCGAGTCTATTTTCAAGGCATTTGCAAAAGCGATTAAAATGGCTAAAAAAAGAGAAGGAAGAAACGCAACTCTACCTTCAACTAAAGGAATTCTTTAAGAGATTTAAGAAAATTTAAAAGAAAGAATCAAATTTTGATAATAAAGAATATTAGGTCTTAATTCCGATAACTATCGGAACTTAAAGTCATAATATCTTAAAATCTATTAAAATGAAAGTTACAATTATAGATTATGGCGCTGGAAATGTTTTTTCAGTGAAGGCAGCATTCGAAAGGTTAGGTAAAAATGCAATAATTTCAGCCGATGCAGAAGAAATTAAAAGCTCAGACTTTGTTGTTTTCCCTGGCGTAGGACATGCAGAAGATGCAATGGCTCAGTTGAAAAAAAGTCAAATTGATCTCTTACTGCCAAATCTTAAACAACCCGTTATGGGAATTTGTCTTGGAATGCAGTTGATGTGCCAACACACGGAAGAAGGAGACACTGATGGGCTTGGTATTTTTGAAGATCTTAAAGTGATAAAATTTGATCCTAAATATAAAGTTCCTCACATGGGTTGGAACAATTTAATTGACACAAAAAGTATTTTAGAAGATGTGAATGAGGATGTATATTTTGTTCACAGCTATTTTGCACCTATCTCCAAATACACGATTGCGAGCTGTCAATATCAGGAAAAATTCAGTGCAGCACTTCAAAAAGATAATTTTTTCGCGTGCCAATTTCACCCAGAAAAAAGTGGCGAAGTTGGAAGTAAAATACTCACAAACTTTTTAAAACAAATTTAAAATAAGTACTTATGAAAATTATTCCAGCAATAGATTTAATTGACGGAAAATGTGTCAGATTAACTCAAGGAGATTATTCCCAACAAACAACTTATGAATATTCGCCCATCGACCTAGCTAAGAACTATGAGGAATTAGGATTTAAGTTTCTTCATTTAGTTGATTTAGACGGCGCAAAAGCGGGTAAAGTGTGCAATCTTGAAACCTTAAAGCAAATATGTAGCAAGACCAATTTACATGTTGATTTTGGAGGCGGAGTGAAAACAGAAGCTGACTTAAAATCAGTCCTAGATGCAGGAGCAAAGCAAGTTACTATTGGGAGTCTTGCTGTTAAAGACAAAACACTTTTTAAATCTTGGATTGAAAAATATGGCGCAAACAAATTCATCCTTGGTGCTGATGTGCATGATTTAAAAATTGCAGTTAGTGGTTGGCTAGAAACATCAACGATTGATTTGTTTGATTTTATTGAAGAATATGTGGCTTTAGGAATCAGAAATATTTTATGTACGGACATTTCCAAAGATGGCACTTTGACTGGACCATCCTTTGATTTGTACAAGCAAATTATGAAAAAATTTCCTGAAATCGATCTTATAGCAAGTGGAGGAGTATCTAACATTGATGATGTCATCCAGCTTCAAGATTCAAATATTCCCTCAGTTGTCATTGGAAAAGCTATTTATGAAAATAAAATTGACTTAAATAATCTTAAAATCCTAATATCCTAAAGTCCAATACGATGCTAAAAAAAAGAATAATTCCCTGTTTAGATATTAAAAATGGTCGTACCGTAAAAGGAATAAATTTTGAAGGTTTAGTTGATGCGGGAGATCCTGTAGAATTAGCCAAAGTTTACTCGCAAAATGGTGCAGATGAACTTGTGTTTTTAGATATTACGGCAACACATGAAGGTAGAAAAACTATGTTGGAAATGGTGAAAAATGTTGCTCTATCAATCAATATTCCTTTTACAGTTGGTGGCGGAATTTCTAGCGTAGAAGATGCTGCATTATTGTTGAAAAATGGCGCAGATAAAATCAGTGTAAATTCATCAGCTGTTAAAAATCCCAATTTGATTAAAGAACTAGCTCAAAAATTTGGTAACCAATGTGTTGTAATTGCGATTGATGCGAAATTAATAAATGATAAGTGGAAAGTTTTTTTAAACGGAGGAAGGATTGAAACAGATTTAGAATTGTTTGCTTGGGCAAAAGAAGCAGTAAATTTAGGAGCAGGCGAAATTTTATTTACCTCCATGGATCATGATGGAACTAAAAACGGTTTTGCTATTGAAGCTTTGAAGAAAATGTCTGAAATCGTCAATGTGCCTATCATTGCTTCAGGAGGATGTGGAAATATGCAGCATTTCAAAGACGTATTTTTAGAAAGTAAAGTGGATGCATCTCTGGCGGCAAGCGTTTTTCATTTTGGAGAAATTAAAATTCCTGAGTTAAAAACATATTTAAAAACAAATAAAATCGAAATAAGATGATAAATATAAACGAAATAGATTTCAAAAAATCAGATGGTCTTGTGCCATGTATAATTCAAGACGCTGAAACATTGCAAGTTCTGATGCTTGGCTACATGAATGAAGAGTCACTCTTAAAAACCCTTGAAAGTAAAAAAGTTACCTTCTTTTCAAGAACAAAAAGTCGCCTATGGACAAAAGGAGAAGAAAGTGGAAATTTTCTAAATTTAGTGTCCATTGAATTAGATTGCGACAAAGATTCACTATTGTGCCTCGTAAATCCGATTGGACCAACTTGTCATACAGGTTCAAAAACTTGTTGGAACAATGAAATCAAAACTTCTTATTCAATTTTAGAGGATTTAGAAAAAACTATTCAAGATCGCTTTGAAAAAGAACCAGAAAACTCTTATATCACAAGTTTAAAACAAAAAGGAATAAATAAAATTGCCCAAAAAGTAGGTGAGGAGGGAGTTGAAGTAGTCATTGAAGCTTTGGGTAATGACAAAGAATTATTTCTCAATGAATCTGCTGATTTACTTTTTCACTATTTGATTTTGCTCAAGGCGAAAAATTTTGCTTTAGAAGATGTTTTGAAGGTACTAAATGAACGAAAAAAATCATAAAGCAATATTATGAATGAAATTTTTGAGAAAAAAAAATGTTATCCGCTAACTCCAAATGTAAAAAAGTATTTAAAAAAATACGGGCGTACATTTAAACTACCATTAGCATATGAAACATTGATGCGGTACACCGATTCTTTTCCGCTAGGAAATACGCTTTGGGTTACTGTCATGTATAAACAAGAAGAATTTATTGAAATAAATCAAGCACTTTGCTATATTTATTCATTATTGAAAACGGAAGGAGATATCTCCGTAATGGAGCATTTACGAGTTGACAGAATTGATTTCTGTCTTTTTGGTAATTCAAACCCTTTTCGGATAAAGATTATCAATAATTTCAATGATAATTACGACTATTTTTACGTCAAAAAAACAGATGTTTCTAGAATTTTCGGGCTTGAATTAGAAGACATTCTTTCTCCCAATAAAGTAAATTATTTTATTGATAAAAATACCTTAATCGAAGAGCATATTTCAGGAATTCCGGGAGATGATTATATTAATTCGGAAGTAAATCATCCAAAAACAAATAAAACAAGGCTAGCAAAGGAATTTATAAAATTCAATGAAAGGTGTTTTTATACTTTATTAGGAGACATGAGGGCATATAATTTTGTAGTTGAAATTACGCACGATTTTGATGATGTTCAGTATAGAATTCGTTCGATTGATTTTGATCAGCAATGTTATGAAGGTAAAAAGAAAATATATTTACCTCAATTTTACAAAGAAAATTTAAAATTTGTAGAATTATCCATTACAGTACTTAATCCCCAAACTATTTTACAATATCAAATTGAAGAGCAATCTAGAATTGTTAGGAGAATGAAGCACGAACGACACATGCTAAATGATTTATTCGACACAATGGATAAAGAAACACTTTCGTCGATTGAAAATGTTAATCGTTTAAAAAAAGAACTTTCTGAGCATCATAACAACAATGAGTTTTTACATTGTAATTCAATGTCTGAAATTTTGAAATTAAATTTAGAATCAATTCATAAAAAATAGAAAAATGAAAAAAATATTAATCTTAGTTATATTAATCGTAATAATTGGAGTTCCAGCAATTCATAAACTATCTGGTGATTTTATTCCAACTTGGTTTTACAATAAGTTCAGTGGAAGTCTGATTAATAAAATTCCATTTGGAATCAACATTTCATATTTTATTATCATAATCTTAGAAATCCTTGCTCCACTTTTATTTATTATCGGAATTTTAATGAGAGAATATTTAAAAACAAACTCTCTTAAATTCATTTCTTTGGGATTTAAAACCAGTTATTTACTTTTCACAATTTTAACCTTTGGCAGTTTTTTGGTTGAAGATTATTCAAATGGTTTTAATGATTTTATTTATTTTGTTGGAATTTGCTTTCTTGAAAGTACACTTTTCACTAAAAATCAATAATCATTATGCTTGAAAAGTTGAAAAAATGTCCTTATTTTTCTATAAATTAACATGTTTTAATTAATTTACTTGTACCAATTAGAAAATTGTCCCAGCTTAAAAAAAATAAATTAATAAAATTTAACCTGAAAATTAAGTAAAATATTAAAAATGTCCTACTTATAAATTTTGATTTAATTTTATAAAGTGTTAATATACAATAGTTTAATTTTTATAAATTATACAAATAAAACAATCTACTTTTGTCTTAAAGTGTTTTTTGAACATTGATTTAGTATAACTTTGCTCTCGAGTTTTATAGTTAGTTAGATGATAATAAATAACAATTTCTTTTTCTTTTTTAATCACTTTAAATTTTAAAGGAAGGGTTATATTATTAGATTAGTTTAAAGCCTTCCATAACGATGGGGGGCTTTTTTTTATTTAATTTTTTACACAAAATGAGTACAACAATTGACAGCAAAATTATTTCAGTTTATGAAATAGAAAAATTGATCTCAGAGGTCAAACAACAATTCGCTACAAGTTTGGCGAACAAATTAAATCTTATAAAAGTGGAGGCTCCATTAATTGTAGAGCAAGGCACAGGAATTAATGACGATTTGAATGGTATAGAAAATCCTGTAAGTGTAAACATTAAAGATCTTCCTGGGAAAAAAGTAGAAATTGTACATTCTTTAGCAAAATGGAAAAGATACAAATTGAAACAAATTGAAGCTTCGAATGAACAAGGTTTATATACGGATATGAGAGCTTTACGCCCAGACGAGGACTTATCAATTATCCATAGTGTGTATGTTGATCAGTGGGACTGGGAAAAGGTAATTTCTGAAGATTCTAGAAACTTGGATTATCTAAAGGAAACTGTGTTAAAAATTTATGAAGTACTAAAAGAAGTAGAGTCAAACTTGGAAAATGAATATGGAATTGAAGCTGTTTTGCCGCAATCAATTACTTTTTTACACTCAGAAGATGTTTTAGAAGAATACCAAACTTTAAGTTCTAAAGAAAGAGAAAATGAAATTGCCAAAAAATATGGAGCGGTTTTCTTGATTGGAATTGGTGGAAAATTAAGTAATGGTGAAGTTCATGATGGACGTGCTCCAGATTATGACGACTGGTCAACTTTAACTTCGGAAAAATATGCAGGTCTAAATGGAGATATTTTATTATGGAATCCTATTCTTGAAAGAGCATTTGAGGTTTCTTCAATGGGAATTCGAGTAAATAAGGAAGCATTAGAAAAGCAATTAGAAATAAGTGGCGAAACCAAAAGAAAAGACCTTTATTGGCACCAAGAATTATTAAAAGGAAATTTACCTCAAACAATTGGTGGTGGAATTGGTCAATCAAGAATTACAATGTTCTTATTGCAAAAAAAACACATCGGAGAAGTTCAATCAAGTATTTGGAGCGACTCCATTAAAGAAGAGTCAAAAATAAATAACATTAATTTATTATAATCATGAGAAATCACAACATTGCCATTCAAGGTTCAATTGCATCTTTTCACGACCTAGCTGCCAAAAAATATTTCGGTGAAGACATCATTATAATGGAATGTGGATCATTCAGAGAAGTTTGCGATAAGTTATCTAAAAATATGGTGGATTACGGGATTATTGCCATTGAAAATAAAGTTGCAGGAAGTATTTTGCTTAATTACCAATTAATAGATCAATTCAATTTGAAAATTATTGGAGAAACTTATTTACCAATTGAATTAAAACTTTTAGCAAAACCGGGAACAGATCTTTCTGAAATAAAGGAAATAATTTCACATCCAATGGCGCTTGGTCAATGTCAAGATTATTTGTCAAATCTTGAAAATGTTACAGTCACTGAATTTAAAGATACATCAACTTCAGCAGAATTAATTATAAATCAAAAAGGCAATAAATTAGGTGTTATTGCTGGTCCTGCTGTAGCTGCAAAGTATAATTTAGAAATCATTGAGAACAATGTTTGTGATGAGAAAATAAATTACACACGTTTTTATATTTTAAGTAAAGGAGATGATTTTATTGATGAAGCGGACAAAGCATCCCTAAACTTGGTTACCTTTAATCAGGTTGGTTCTTTAGCTGAAATTTTAAATATATTGAAAGCCCACAATATTAATTTATCTAAAATTCAAAGTGTTCCAATTCCGAACAATCCAAATCAATATGCTTTTCATTTAGATATTGAATTTAAGTCTAAAACCAATCTAGAAAATGCAATTTTCAAACTAGAAGAAGTTGCAAAAAGTCTCAAAATTCTGGGAATTTATAAGGGTGAAAAAATTACAATTAATAATCCAGTATTAAATTAAATCATGGACAAAAATAACATCATTTACAAAGAAAAATTAATCATTGCTGGTCCTTGCAGTGCTGAAAGTGAAGAACAGTTATTGAAAACTGCCACGGAATTAAAAACAACGGGAATTGTCGATGTTTTAAGAGCTGGAATATGGAAACCAAGAACAAATCCAGGAGGATTTGAAGGCCCAGGAACACGTGGATTAGCATGGTTATCGAAAGCTAAGGATTTGACAGGATTAAAAATTGCAACAGAGGTAGCAAATGATAAACACGTTGAAGATGCTCTACACTTTAATGTTGATATTCTTTGGATTGGAGCTAGAACAACTGTAAATCCTTTCAGTGTGCAAAACATTGCTGATGCGTTAAAAGGAACTAAAGCAACAGTTTTAATCAAAAATCCAGTAAATCCAGACATTAAATTGTGGATTGGAGCCATTGAACGCTTACAAAAAGTAGGAATAGAAAATATTGGTTTAATTCATAGAGGCTTTTCATCTTATGGGAATACACAATATCGAAATGCTCCGATTTGGCAAATTCCTATTGAAATGAAAAGACTTTTCCCTGAGATTCCTATGATTTGTGACCCATCACATATTTGCGGAAACAGAACTAATTTGCAAGAAATCTCGCAAATAAGTTTGGATTTGGATTACCGAGGTTTAATAATTGAATCACATACAAATCCAGACGAAGCTTGGACTGATAAAGAGCAGCAAATAACACCTAATGTTTTAAAGGAAATTTATAATCAGTTGATTTGGAAAAGTAGTTCTACCAATCAATCAGGATATCTGCAAGAATTAGCAGCACTTAGAGAACAAATCAACTTGTATGACGACGATTTATTAAGACTTATTTCATCTAGAATGAAGGTTTCAGAAAAAATAGGAAAACTAAAGAGAGATAATGCAGTTACGGTTCTTCAATCTTCTAGATGGAATGAAATTCTTGAAAGAATGCTTCAAAAAGGTGAAAAATTAGATTTAAGTAACGATTTTATTAAAGCCTACATGGAAGCATTACACGTAGAGAGCATTCGAATTCAAGAGCTTATTAAAGAATTATCATAATGGACGTCAATATCTATCCAAGTTCGGAGGTTAAAGGAGAAATTACAATCCCAGCTTCAAAAAGTTGTTCGCAAAGAGCGCTAGCCTGTGCACTAATAGTTAAAGGGAAAACTAGGATTTATAATTTAGGTGAATCCGATGATGAATTGGTTGCACTTGATATTTTAAGACAAACAGGTGCGCAAATTAATAAGTTTGAAAATTACACTGAAATATTAAGCTTAGGAATCGAAAAACTCGAAAACTTAAAAGTAAATTGCAACGAATCGGGGCTTTCATCACGCATGTTTACTCCACTTCTTTCTACAAGTAAAAATCAAGTACTATTAAAAGGAGAAGGTAGTTTAATAAAGAGACCAATGCATTTTTTTGACGGCCTTATGAAAGATTTGAATGTCAAATTTATCTCAAATGAAGGAAAACTTCCTTTTCACATAAAGGGACCGTTAGTACCAAAAGACCTTGTTGTGGACGGTTCACTGAGTTCACAATTCATAACTGGTGTAATTTATGCTTATGTCGCTTCTCCATATTTAAGAAATGAAGTACTTACAATTCTTAACCCAACAAGTATTCCATATATAGAACTTAGTCTACGCGTATTAAAAGAATTTGGTGTCAATTTAGAACTTGAGAATAATCAAATTAAATTTAGTGGGCCATACGAGCTCCAGGAAACTGAGATAAATATTGAAGGTGATTGGAGTTCTGCTTCATTTTTCTTGGTACTCGCAGCAATAAATGGCGAATTGAAAATTAACAATTTAAATGCAAATTCTAATCAAGCTGATATTGCCATTTTAAGAGCACTAAAAGATTATGGTGCAGAAATAAATCAGCAAGAAAATAGTGTTTTTATCCGGAAATACAAAGCAAATCCTTTTGTTTTTGATGCAACACATTGTCCTGACTTGTTCCCACCTTTAGCTGTTTTGGCATGCTTTGCTAATGGAATATCTACCATAAAAGGTGTCCATCGCTTACATGCCAAAGAAAGTAATAGGGCTATAGCTTTACAAGAAGAGCTAGGTAAAATGGGGGCAAAAATTACCATAGAAAAAGACGAAATGTATATTGAATCTATTTTTTATGCAAAACCTGCGATTATAAATCCACATGGAGATCATCGAATAGCTATGGCGGCTGCAATTCTGGCCTCTAGAGCTTCTAAATATATTTCAATTGAAAATGCAAAAGTTGTAAATAAGTCATTTCCTAGTTTTTACAAGCTTTTGCAAAAAGTAAAAGAAGAAAATTTCTACTCAATTCATTAAGCACAAATTCATTATATTTAAAAATGTAAAAAATATGATTGTAAAATTAAAAAATAAATTAGTTTTGCATAGATTTATCAAAACTTATACAAAACTAATTTATTTTTTAATTTTACAATTATATTTTAAAATGGAAAAAGATTCAAATATCAAGCAAATAAAAAAACTGCTAGTTGCAAATCGAGGTGAAATTGCGATCCGTGTATTTAGAGCAGCAGCTGAACTTAAAATCAAAACTGTTGCTGTTTATACTTATGAAGATCGATATTCATTACATCGTTATAAGGCAGATCAAAGCTTTCAAATTGGT
>CAMBRH010000078.1 GCA_945870115.1 Chitinophaga pinensis
GGTGAATCTTGGCAATTACACCATGGATTTGCTCCATTTCCAAAAGGCATCATATCACCAACTAGAACTTCTTCTTCGCCACTTTGTAAATAATCATCTATTCCTTTGGCAATTTTTGAATAATTATCCAGAAATTTTTTACTGAAAAAATCTGTTTCTTTCAATTTAGAAATCCTTTTTTTGAGAGCTGGAGCATCAATTTTTGTGTAAACCCTATCATCTTCTAAAACATCAAAATCAGCGGACTCTAAATCTTCGTTTTCTTTCCATTCATACAAATTTTGCAGCAATGTTGTTATCTCTTCTTTTGCAATCTCTTCATTATCTACTTCTTCATATTCTGAATTATCAGCTTCATTTATAGCATCTTCGTATTCCCTTGTGGCGCGATCACCACAATTTGTCAAAATAAAAACTGAAAGTAAAAGAGGTAATAATTTGAAAGAAATCTTTTTCATGGCTTAATTTTTTAGGTAAATATACTATTTCTTAATAAAAATATTCTCTTTCCCAAAAATTATTTTTTGATCCAATTTTTCCCACTCGATTTGAGTTGGATTTAAGATGAAATTTTTAATTTCTCCAACTTTGATTTTTTGTGAATCTTTAATTTTGTTAAAAATATTGGTCTCTGATGGATAATCAAAGTGCTTTAACGTTAGTTTATTTCCAACAAAAGTCAATAAACTTGGTGTGAAATTTTGTCCTTCTTTGAAATTAATAATATAACTATTTTCACTTACTTTTTTTAAAATTGCTTGATTTTTCACATCGTTTAAAACAACTTTGTTTTTTATTCCAAAATAATATTTATCGTCTTCTTGAATGTATAAAACCGAATCTCGTTCAACAACTCCAAATAAATATCCATTCCGAAAAGAATATTTTGAAGATTCACGCACTTGTTCTTGTGTAATATAAGAATGAATGATTGAAATCATTGTAATTCCATCTGCGTTTACTAAAAATTCAGTTCCAGTTTCAGAATTCTCATAAGAACCATAATAAGAAGGACTTACTGCTTTTACAATTTCTGCATTTGGTGGCAAAGAAGTTTTAAATTCAAAAGATTCTTGAGACAAGACAGTGCAAGTGAAAAATAAAGCGAAAATAAATTGAATGTTCATAGTGTGAAAATAGAAATTATAAGTTGAATTACAACAAAAATAGTAAATCGTTCAAAAAAAATAATTTTTAAAATTTAAGATCTAATGAATTGATTTCAAAAAAAATTCTTAACTTTAATCAAAAAACACCTAAACCCATGGAAAAACGCTGGAGAGTCAAAGAACTGCCAAGTCAGGAAAAAATCAATAATTTAAGTTCAAGTCTAAACATAGAGCCAGTTTTGGCTACCATTTTGATTCAGCGTGGATTAGAAAATTTTGAAGATTCACAACTTTTTTTCAGACCCAATTTATCAGAGCTTCACGATCCATTTTTAATGAAAAACATGGATTTAGCAGTTTCGAGAATTGAAAAAGCCATAGAAAATAAGGAAAATGTAATGCTTTTTGGAGATTACGATGTTGATGGAACAACTGCTGTTGCTTTGATGTGGAAAGTATTAAAAAATCATTTACCAAATTTAGAATTTTATATTCCAGACCGCTATGCCGAAGGATATGGAATTAGTTTTCAAGGAATCGATTATGCAAAAAGTCAAAACATACGTTTAATTATTGCTTTAGATTGTGGAATAAAAGCCCATGAAAAAATTGATTATGCCGCAAATTTAGGTATTGAATTTATAATTTGTGATCACCATGAACCTGGTGAAACTGTTCCAAATGCCATCGTTTTAGATCAAAAACAAAAAGATTGTCCTTATCCTTATAAAGAACTTTCGGGTTGTGGAGTTGGATTCAAATTATTGGAAGCTTTTTACAATAAAAATCAATGGGACAAGACTATTTTATATCAAAATTTAGATTTATTAGCGCTAAGTATTGCAGCAGATTTAGTTCCAATTACAGGAGAAAATCGTGTTTTAGCTTATTTTGGTTTACAATTAATAAACAACCGTCCAAGTTTGGGAATTCAGCAATTGTTAATTGAAGCAAAAAAGGAATTGCCTTTGACTTTAACGAATGTTGTTTTTATTTTGGCGCCTAGAATAAATGCAGCTGGTCGAATTCACGAAGGTAAAAAAGCTGTTGATTTAATGATTTCTGAAGATTTAGATGAATTAAAAGGATTAGCAAAAAGCATAGAAAGTGACAACATTGAAAGACGAAACCTGGATTCAAAAATAACAGAAGAAGCCTTGGAAATGCTAAAATTAGATTCGACTTTTGAAAATAAAAAATCAACCGTTGTTTTTGATAAAAATTGGCACAAAGGAGTTATTGGAATAGTTGCTTCTCGTTTGATTGAAAATTACTACAAACCTACTATTGTATTTACAGAGTCAAATGGAAAAATTACGGGTTCTGCAAGAAGTATAAAGGGGTTAAATATTCATGATGCCTTGGAATCTTGTTCTGAATATTTGGAACAATTCGGGGGACATGCATTTGCTGCAGGTATGACTTTGGCTCCAGAAAATTTAGACTCTTTCAAAGTAAAATTTGAAGAGGTTGTTCAAAATTCCCTTTCTACTTCTGAAATGGTTCCAGAACAATCAATTGATTATGATTTAAGCTTCACTGAAATTTTTTCTAAAAATGAAAATATATACGAAATTCCAAAAATAAAAAGAATTTTAAATCAACTTGAGCCTCATGGTCCGGGAAATATGAAACCAATTTTTAAATCATCTAATGTTTTTGTTGAAGATGTTCGCGTTTTAAAAGATGTTCATTTAAAGCTCGTTTTTACGCAACCAAATACAGGGATTGAAATTCAGGCAATTGGCTTTAATCTTGTTGATAAAATCGACTTAATAAATTCTGGAAAACCGTTAGATATTTTATATACCTTAGAAACAAATTCTTGGAATGGAAAAGATTCTTTACAAATGAATGTCAAAGATATTCGTGGAATGTTTTAGTAGAAAATTAAAGTTATTAAACCGACAAATTCGTCGCAAGGGCGAATATCTGGGCTGCACTGTTTTTAGTTTACAATGAGTTCAAATTATGAACATCAAATAGATGTCCCATTACGAGAATGGCGCTATTTAACAGTCAAAGAAATGCAGTTTATAAAAATTATTTTATAAACTGAATAATTTTAAAATTAAACTTTTTTAGGAGGTAAAGCAAAAGCTATTGCTTCATGTTCGAAATGACCATTATGCGCACCGTCACAGAAAGGTTTGTTTTGAGACAATCCACAACGGCAGATTGAAATAATTTCTCTTCCTCCCAAGTCATAAACAGCTCCTGTTTTATCAATTATTTCGAAATCTCCTTCGATTCTCATTGAACCGTTGTTGTTTATTGTAATTTTAGTTTTTGACATAATCTTTTAGTTTAAAAATAAAAAAAGCGACCAAAATATCGATCGCTTTAAATTTATTTGAAATTAATCCTTATTTTTTAGTTTCTTCAGCATCTATTCTTAACAATTCAGTTAAAACTTCAGCAGTGATATCCATTCCGCCTTTGAAATAAAGTGTTACTGTTTCATCGATTACATAATTTAATTTCTTTTTTTCAGAAACAATGTCAACTGCTTTTTGAACTCTTTTTAAGATTGGTGCATTTAAATCATTTCCTAAATTAGAAATTTGTTGTTGTAATTCTTGCTCACGTTGTTGCATTGCATATTGCTTTTTTTGAAGTCTTTCTTCTTCATATTGTTGCATAACAGGAGATAACTTATCTTTTTCAGCAACATATTTTGTATAAGCTTTTTGCAAGTCATCTTCCATTTCTTTTAATTCACCAACACCTGCTGTTTCAAACTCTTGTAAGGTTTTCATTGCCAATTTACGTGAAGGTAAAGTGTCTAATAATTTTTGAGAATTTACGTGAGCAACTTTAGATTGCGCGGCAGCTTGGTTCATTAAAGAACTTAGGGAGATAATTGTTACAAGTAAAAATACTATTTTTTTCATTTTTCGTTTAATTTATGGTTTTTGTTTTATTTACTTTGCGGGTGTGTAACCCATTTCTTTTAATACTTCGTTACTTATGTCAAATTTACTATCAGCATACACCAAATTACTTTGATTAGCTTTATCAAAGACAAAAGAGTATGTTTTTTTTGATGCAACTTTTTGCATCGCTTCAAATACTAGGTCCTGAATTGGTTTTATTAATTCTTGACGTTTTTGAAAATAATCACCTGCAACACCAAATCGTACAGTCTGCATCTGAGTTGCTTCTAATTCTAATTTTTCGATATCCTCAATTCTTTTTTTCTTTTCTTCTGCAGGTAAAAGAACTTCTTCTCTAGCAAATGCTTCTTTTTTCTTTTTTAAATCAGCATAACGATCTTCAATTTCTTTTGTCCAACGTTCAGCTAATTTATCCAGCTTTTCTTTCGCATCTTTGTACTCTGGAACGTTTTCCAATATGTACTCAGAATCTATGTATGCATATTTTTGAGATATACTGACAAAGGTTGTGCCAAAAATCAAAAGTACACTAGCAATTATTAATTTCATAACTTAATTTTAGTCAAAAAACGACAAATATACACTTTTATTGCTTTACTTAGACAAAAGACTAAAAGATTCAAGACCGCTGCGCTCAAAGACTTTTAAACAACTTTAAAAAATAATTCAAGTATACAAATTAAAAAAAGTTAACATAGAACTTCCAAATCAGTCTAGTCATATGTCTTGCGTCTTTTAGTCCTATGTCTAATCAAAGTTCCCCTAAATTCATACCAATCGTAAAATTCAATTTACCATAGTATCCTTTTTGCTGAATTGATTGATCACTGGCACCTCTGGAACCAGAAGCATGAGGATCCAATTGATCGAATCCCCAACCGTAATCTAATCCAAGCATCCCAAACATAGGCAAGAAAACTCTAACTCCAATACCTGCTGCTTTTTTAACGTTAAAAGGATTAAATTTCAAGGCAGAAGAATACGTATTTCCTGCTTCACCAAAAGCCAAAACATAAAATGTAGCTTGCGGATTTAAAGAGATTGGATAACGCAATTCCATCGTGTATTTTGCAATAATTGGATCACCATTGCTAGAAGACAAACTATTATCTTCATATCCTCTCAAAGCAATAATTTCACGTCCACCAAATTGATTTGTTCCTGTTAATCCATTTCCTCCTAAATAAAATCTTTCAAATGGCGATAGTCCTTTTCCAGCAGAAAAATTACCCATAAATCCAAAACCAACTCTTGGCATTAAAATCAGTTTTTTGTCTGATGTTAATGGTAAATACCATTCACCTGTGAATTTTATTTTATAATATTCTAAGAATTTATATTTTTCTTGAGCCGTCAATGATGAATAATCATCCGTATCATCTAACAATGAATATGGAATTGAACTTTTTGCAGTAAAAGACATTTTAGAGCCTTCATTTGGATAAATTGGGCTACTTACAGAATTTCTTTGAAGAGAATATTTCAAACTTATGTCATTTGAAAAACCATTACTAAAATTTGGGAATAAAGAAGATGAATTTCTTACATCATAATACTGATAACCAAATTCATAATAAGCGCTGAAATAATCATCTGGAATTTTTTTTCTGCGGCCTAAACCAATTCCAGCTCCGGTAATAGCAACTCCTTGGTATCCTTCTGCATTTTTACTTACATTTCCAGATTGCGAAAATTGTGTGTGATTCACCCAAGTTGAAAATGAATTTGGTTTTTTTCCACCCATCCAAGGCTCTGTAAATGAAAAATTATAACCTTGATAGAATCGACCATTTGATTGCGCACGAATTGATAATCGTTGTCCATCTCCTGAAGGAAGTGGTGACCAAGCATGTTTTTTAAAGGTATTTTGAATCGAGAAATTATTAAATGTCAAACCCAAAGTACCAATAATTCGATTTGCTCCATATCCACCAGAAAGTTCGATTTGATCAGATGATTTTTCTTCAACTACATATTCAATATCTACGGTTCCATCTTGTGGATTTGGAAGAGGATTTATTTGAAATGCTTGATCATTAAAATATCCAAGTTGAGAAAGTTCCCTTTGGGTTCGAATAATGTCATTTCTATTAAACAAATCTCCTGGTTTGGTTCTAATCTCACGACGAATAACGTGTTCATTCGTTTTGGTATTTCCTTTAATAATTATTCTTTTTACACGAGCCTCTTTTCC
Organism: Chitinophaga pinensis; assembly: GCA_945870115.1. Lineage (GTDB taxonomy): Bacteria > Bacteroidota > Bacteroidia > Flavobacteriales_D > Crocinitomicaceae > M2408. The sequence goes on from CAMBRH010000078.1 coordinate 6,201, forward strand.
CTCAATAATTCGCATTTGATAAGAAATATAATTATCTTTTACCTGAGTTTCAATTGCGTTGATTTGAAAAAATAAATATCCTCTATCCATGTACAGAGAAGAAATATCTCTTCCATCTTGACTCATATTCAAACGTTGATCTAAAAGTGGCTTATCATAGGTATCTCCGTATTTTATTCCAAAAATAGTATCTAAATATCCGCTTCTAAATTTTGTATTTCCAATCCACTCAACATTTCCGAAAAAATATTTTTTGCCTTCATTGATTTTAATTTTCACAAATAGATTTTTTTCATCTACCTGATAAACGGTATCAAAATCGACTGAAGCATCTCTTAAACCAATTCCATTAAATTTACTTATCAAAGCTAGCTTATCTCTTTCAAAAGCAGCAACATTAAACTTTGAACGTTTGAAAAATCTCCAAAAAGCCTTTTGTTTAGTGTCTTTCATTGCCATTCTCAACTTCCAAGGTTTAATCGTCGTATTTCCTTCTATTACAAGTTCTCCAATTTTTACTTTTTTGCCTTTCATAATGTTGATTGTGAACATTTCTGCATCATTCATCATCGCATCTTGACTTCTTTTTATCTGAACTTTAACCGAATAATATCCTTTTTCTCTGAAATATCCTTTGATCTTATTTTGAGTGTTGAAGACTAAATTTTCAGTAATAGTTTTACCTGAAAAAAGAGTGATTTCTTCTCTCAACTTATCTGCCTCTCTTTTATTTACTCCTTCAAATTTAAAACGCGAAAGTTTAGGTCTCGGCTTAAGTGAAATTACCAAATAAATTATACCGTTAATTTCCTTTTCTGCAGCGATTTCAACATCAGAAAAAATCCCCTCGTCCCATAAGTTTTTGATTGCCTTTGTTACTTTTTCTCCAGGAATGGTAATTTTTTGTCCTTGCCTCAACCCTGAAATTAACCTAATTGCTTGATGGTCATAATTATCCGCACCTTCAATTCTAATTGGACCAATTTCGTATTCTTTTGGTTTCTTGTAAGAGAAAAGTTCATCATCACCCAATTGTATTGAAGTTCTTGTTGGGGTAATTTTTGTAGAATCAGTTTGAGAAAAGTAATTAAAACTTAAAATTATTCCAACAAATAAGAAAAAAATATGCTTCATAAAAATTATAATTGTTCTGTTATCATTCCAAATCTTCGTTCTCTCGATTGGAAATCCAACACTGCTTTGTATAAATCTTCGTCTTTAAAATCAGGCCACAATACCTCTGTAAAATGCAACTCTGTGTATGCAATTTGCCAAAGCAAGAAATTACTAATTCTGTGTTCACCACTTGTTCGAATCAGTAATTCTGGATCTGGAATATTTTTTGTCGTTAGATAGGAAGAAATTAATTCATCATTAATTTTTTCTAGCTCTAACTTATTTTCTTTTACATCTTTAGCAATATTTTTAATTGCTTTATTAATCTCCCATCGGGAGCTGTAATTTAACGCTAAAACTACATTTATATCGGTATTGTTTTCTGTTTCTTTCATTGCTGAAGCTAATTCTGCCTGTGCTTCAATTGGTAATTCTGTTTCGTTTCCAATACTTAACAATCGCACACCTTTTTCACTCATTTCAACAACTTCATTTGAAATTGATTGAACCAATATTTTCATTAATCCATCAACTTCCTCTTTTGGTCTATTCCAATTTTCAGTTGAAAAAGTATATAGGGTTAAATATTTTACACCAATCTTTTGCGCTGCCTTAATAGTTTCTTTAACAGAATCAACCCCCATAGAATGACCAAACAGGCGCATTTCATTTTGTTTTTTCGCCCAACGTCCATTACCATCCATAATTATGGCGATGTGTTTTGGCACATTGTTTAAATCTATTTTTGAAAAAGCAGTCATAAAATTAAGTTTGACAAGATTAAGCTATTTTTTTTTACGAAATGTTAACAAAGTTAAAAATTAATATTGATTAACAGTTATTAACTAAAAAAGGGATTTGACTTAACAAATCCCTTTTTAAAAAGTATAAATGATTATTATTCTGCTAGAACGATAATCTTATTGTTAAGCATTTCAATTACTCCTCCTTTGATTTTTATATTGATAATTTTTGCATTAGCATTTATATCAATCAAGGCACTTGTTTTTTCGTCACTTTCAAAATCTTCTTTTAAATCAACTTTAATAGAACCATTCTTAAGTGCAGAAATTATCGGAGCGTGATTATTCAATATTTGAAATATACCATCGATTCCTGGAAGGGAAACAGCAGTAACTTCTCCTGTGAATATTTTTGATTCTGGTGTTATAACTTCTAAAACCATGTTTTTTTAATTATAATTTAAACTGTTTCAGATAACATTTTTTCACCTGCTTCGATTACATCATTGATGTTACCTTTCAAGTTAAATGCTGCCTCTGGAAAACGATCCATTTCACCGTCAAGAATCATATTGAATCCTTTGATAGTATCTTGAATATCAACTAAAACTCCTTTTAAACCTGTAAATTGCTCAGCAACATGGAAAGGTTGAGAAAGGAAACGTTGAACTCTTCTTGCTCTAGAAACGATCAATTTATCTTCTTCTGATAATTCGTCCATTCCTAAAATCGCGATGATATCTTGTAATTCTTTGTAACGTTGTAAAGTTAATTTCACTCTCATTGCACAATCGTAATGAGCATCACCTAAAATTGTTGGAGTCAAAATTCTAGAAGTAGAATCCAATGGATCTACAGCAGGATAAATTCCTAACTCAGCAATTTTACGAGAAAGTACTGTTGTAGCATCTAAGTGAGCAAAAGTATTTGCAGGAGCTGGATCCGTTAAATCATCCGCAGGTACGTAAACCGCTTGTACAGATGTAATTGAACCATTTTTTGTTGAAGTAATACGCTCTTGCATTTGACCCATTTCTGTAGCCAAAGTTGGTTGGTAACCTACCGCAGAAGGCATACGACCCAATAAAGCAGATACTTCTGAACCAGCTTGTGTAAAACGGAAAATGTTATCAACGAAGAAAAGGATGTCTTTTCCTTGTCCGTCACCTTCACCATCACGGTAATATTCAGCTAAAGTCAAACCTGACAATGCCACACGAGCTCTTGCTCCTGGAGGCTCATTCATTTGTCCGAAAACGAAAGTAGCTTTTGATTCTTTCATTTCATTTAAATCAATTTTTGACAAATCCCATCCGCCTTCTTCCATTGAATGCATGAAAGCGTCACCATATTTAATGATACCTGATTCTAACATTTCACGAAGTAAATCATTTCCTTCACGAGTTCTTTCACCAACACCAGCGAATACAGATAAACCTCCGTGTCCTTTTGCGATATTATTAATTAACTCTTGAATTAATACTGTTTTACCAACACCAGCACCACCGAAAAGACCAATTTTACCACCTTTTGCATAAGGCTCAATTAAGTCAATTACTTTAATACCAGTAAATAAAACTTCAGTTGCAGTTGATAATTGATCAAACTTTGGAGCTTCTCTGTGGATTGGTAATCCGTTCGAGTTATCCATATCGTTGATTCCATCAATTGTTTCACCAACTACGTTAAATAAACGACCTTTAATTTGATCTCCAATTGGCATTTTGATTGCACTACCAGTAGAAATAACTTCCATTCCACGACGGAAACCATCTGTTGAATCCATTGATACTGTCCTTACAGTTCCTTCACCTGTGTGAGATTGAACTTCAAGAACTACGCGAGTACCGTCTTGTTTTCTTACTTCTAATGCATCGAAAATATTTGGAAGAGCAACTCCTTTATCGAAGCTTACATCAACTACAGGTCCGATTACCTGTGAAATTTTACCTTGAATTTGTGACATTTTGCCGCCTATTTTAAATTAAAAACTAGTCAAATTTGGGTTCCGCAAATTTCAAAATTTAATTTTGATTATTTTCGAGAATCCACGAAAAGCTATATGCTTGGTAAAAAACATATGCTTTTCGGGATGCAAAGGTAGAGATTAATTTTTGAACAACAATAATAAAATAAATAAAATTTACTTTTTGTTTTCTTAAAAAATGAATACGTCTCACTTGGTGCTGTAAATCTCTTTTTAATTACAAAGATTTTATAAATAAATCGATTATTTATTTCACAAAAAAAGTCAAAAAAAAAATTTTTGTCCTGTATTTCTTTAATTTAAATTAACTTTGTTTTATGGATTATGACATTGAATTACGTTTTCAAGATTTATTAAAAAAATTAGAGGTCGATTTTGGCGGTGGTTTGGACACCCAATCAATTTTATTTTTGATTGGTGTACAAGAATTGGGTTTGGGATACCAAAAATTTAAAAAACACGAAAAAACGGATTTAATGCACATTGCAATCTGCACATTATTAGAGCCGCACGGACATTATGAATTTATCGGTCGTGACGAAGAAAATTGGCCACATTTCAAATTAGTTGAAAGTTTACCTGCATTAAATGAACGTGAACAACAACATTTGATGAAAGAAGCTATTTTGGATTATTTTACACAAAATGAAATTTATAAAGTCTAAAATTTCTTTTTAACAACAAAATCTTAACTTTACACCATTAAAAACAACATATGGATTTCTTAATCAAAGCAGCACAATTAATTTTATCACTTTCAATTCTTGTCATTTTACATGAATTAGGTCATTATATTCCAGCAAAATTATTCAAAACGCGTGTCGAAAAATTTTATTTATTTTTTGATCCATGGTTCTCCATTTTCAAAAAGAAAATTGGTGATACTGAATGGGGAATTGGTTGGTTGCCACTTGGTGGATATGTGAAAATATCTGGAATGGTTGACGAATCGATGGACAAAGAACAATTAGCACTTCCCGCACAACCATGGGAATTTCGTTCAAAACCAGCTTGGCAACGTTTAATCATCATGATTGGTGGTGTAACTGTGAACTTGATTTTAGGAATTTTAATTTATATTTTGGTTGTGTTTTCTTATGGTGAAGACAAATTAGCTCCGCAAGATTTGAAAGCAGGCTTGTCAGTGCATCCATACTTAAAAAAATATGGTGTTGAATCTGGAGATAATGTTTTGAAAATCAATAACGTTAAATTAGAAGACATTAATGAATTAAATTCTGAAGTGATTTTAAGAGATGGCAGAAAATTGGAACTTAAAAAAGCGGATGGATCTATAAAAATTGTAAAATTACCAGAAAACATTGATTACGAATTATTTGAAAAAGGAGCTTTCCCAGCGTTTACACCTAGAGTTTTAGGAGTTGAAATTGGTGAAATTCCTGCAAATACTCCAGCATCAAAAGCAGGTTTAAAAGTTGGTGATAAAATTATTTCTATTAATTCTAAAAAAATTGTATATTATGATGATTTTTCCGAAGTAGTATTTACCTCAAAAGGTGAAAATGTTGTTTTTCAAGTTTTGAGAAAAGGTGACACTTTAGATAAAAAATTGACAATTCCTTCAACTGGAAAATACGAAGGGAAATTCGGATTTACATCCGTTTCAAAAAATATAATAGACGAAAAAGCAATCAAACACCAAGAATATTCCTTTGGGGAAAGTATTTCTTATGGTTTTAAAAAAGGATCAAATACATTGGGTGACTATGCTTCACAATTGAAATTTTTGTTCACCAAGAAAGGCGCAAGCTCTATCGGAGGTTTTGGTTCGATTGGAAAAATGTTTCCATCAACTTGGGATTGGGAAAAATTCTGGTTAAATACCGCTTTCATTTCAATTGTTTTAGCATTTATGAATATACTTCCAATTCCAGCATTAGATGGTGGTCACGTAGTGTTTTTATTGTATGAAATCATTACTGGGAAAGAGGCACCGCAAAAAGTATTGGAATATGCACAATATGTTGGTTTTATTCTTTTGTTAGGATTGTTGCTTTATGCAAATGGAAATGATATTTATGGAGCTATTTTTAAATAGAAAAAGATTATAACTTTATATTTACATTTTAATTTCGACCTCATTAATTAGTTTTGAATGTTAATTTTGTCCCTTTTTGTTATGAGAAACTGAAAATGAAATTGGAAATCGTTAATAATTAAATTAGCTGCAAGCTCAATGAAAATTATCGATTTCCAATGAATGAAGGTTTTGAGAAACAAATAGGACTAGACTTTTTGCTTACTTTTTTGGCAATGAAAAAAGTAAGACAATAATTTTCTTGATATACAAATACTTAAAGTGAGATGAGTTATAGAAATTAAACTTTATTAGTTTAAAGTAATATTAAATTTATTTTAATGAGTCAAGATAAAATCGAAATATTCACAGATGGTTC
>CAMBRH010000079.1 GCA_945870115.1 Chitinophaga pinensis
AAAGGGGCAATTAACATGAAGGGAGCAAAAACTGCAGATGCACCATATTTAGAAAATTTATTTCCATTTTCAGTTTCAGCTCGAGCTTTCATCGACTGTAATTGATTTGTTTCTCTATCTTCCCAATATTTTGAAATTTCATTTTGCAAAGTTCCACCTAAAAACAAGAGTAATGCAGCAATTACCCAAACACCTATTGCAATTTTTTTCCCAGATTGTATAAAGCTATTTTTACTTAATAATAAGACTGAAAATAGAGCAAAAAAAGCACTAATACCTACAACTGTTCTAAAGAAAAAAAGTGAAAAGCCTAAACTAATAATTAGTAGTAAATTAAGATATGAAAAATGTTGATTTCGGATTAAATTATCTGCTCTTTCAATAAAAAAAGATATGAGAAAAATCATTTCAGTTTCTTTTACATGCAGTCCGCAATAATATATAAAACTAGGAAAGAGCAGAGCTAAAAGTCCAGCAATTTTGGCTGTTTGTTCACCAAAATTATTTTTACAAATCTTAAAAATCAAGATACATGTATAAGCACTTAAAATAGCTTTAACAATTCGTGCAAGCAAAATGCTATTATCCGCAAAAAAATAAATAATTGATAAATAAACTGGGTAACCAGCATCCGAATAATTTCCCCCGACATAAGGTATGTATTTTGAAATAATTTGTTGGCTATGAAACAATTTATTAATCCAAATTGCTTCATTGTGATATCCTAAGGCGTCTCCTGTTTGAAATTCAAATGGAATTCCAGTCATATTCTCATAAAAAAAATAGGTGAAGATGACATAAACTATTCTAATTATTAAAGCTAAAATAAATAATTTTTTTACAAAATTTTTCACAGGAATCGCTCTCCATTTCAAGGACAAAGATGACGCAAAATAAAAAAAACAAAGCACTTCAAATAATCCAAAAACAATCCAATGTATCGGCATTATTTTATCCATAAAAAAGAATGAAATAATAAATAACAACGAAATATAAAGCACAATCGCTTTATTTGTAAAATAATTTGGAAAAAACGTATTCAATTTATTTTGCTTTTTTAAGAACTTTCTTTTTCAAAAGTATTAATTTACTCGTAATTTTTGGACCTATAATTTTTTTAAAAAAATATTTTTTCACTTTATCTTTACCTGAAATCCATGAACCATTAAAATGATGGATACAAAATGTATTTTCAGTTAAATTTAATATGCCAGATCTTTCCTTAGCACAAAAATAATCTTTTGGAAAAATATGCATGCAATCTTTATAGATTTGATAACTATTTTTTAAAATAAAGCCATTTTTAACCATGATAGATGATATAATTTGAACATTTGTAGTGATATCTAAACTTCCATCTGCTTTAATAAAATTTCTATCTTGATAATAAGCTAATTGTTCTTTTGCCCATGCGCCATTTTTTTCACTTGCCATCATGCCTGTTGGAATATCCTTATCACTTTCAAAACCTGAAAAAGCAGGTAATGTTAAAAATTGATCCATATTTTTCAATACTTCAACATCCGTATCCATGTAAATTCCACCTTCATGAAAAAGAGCATATAATCTTACGTAATCAGAAACAAAAGCATATTTTTTTGATAGATATGCTTCTTTTACATAGCGATTACTTTCCAAATCAAAATTCTCTTCATTCCAAAGTTTTATTTCATAGTCAGGAAGAAAAATTTTCCACGACTCCATGCATTTTTCGGATAAAGCATTCATTTTACCTTTTCCAAACCAACAATAATGAATTACTTTCGGAATCATAGTATTTATTTAGTTTTTAATCTTTTTTGCAATCTTTTGTTTTATTATTGAACCCAACACCTTTAACTTAAAATAAAATTCTGTCAAAAAGCGCGGGAACTTGTAGTAAAAATAATAAATAAAATCTTGTTTTGAAAAATCAATTTTAGATATAATTTTTAAAACTTCATTGTAATTTTCTTTTTTTCGATAAAAATTATGTAATGATCTGATTTTTAATCCATCAAGCAGTAATTTTAATTGAGAATTATTTTTTTCTATTTCAGCTAAATAATCCAAATTAAAAATAACGTGTTCTTCCTTTTTCCACAATTTATTTCCTAAAGCACGAGAATTAACTTCTACATCTTGATTAGAATAAGCCAAACATTTATTTAAAAAAGCAAATTTATTATTTAAAGAAATTCTTAGCCATAAATCTAAATCTTCTCCAAATTTTAGCTTCGGATTAAATCCACCAAGTTCTTCAAAAATCGATTTTTTCATAACAACAAAGGAACAATTTACTGGAACCCAAAAAGTGTTAGTGTAAACTTGATAATAATTGATATAACCACTTTTAAAATCTGAATTTACTCCAATGTTTGCTGAAATATTTTTCCCATTTTTCACCTTAAAATAAGAACTTGAATAAACAGCAGCATTTGAAAATGCTGAAATTAAACTTTCCATTTTCAATAAAAAATCTTTGTGCCACCAATCATCAGCATCTAAAAAAGCAATATTTTCAAATTGAGCATTTGCAACACCGAAATTTCTAGCAGTTGAAACTCCAGTATTTTCTTGAGAAATTATTTTAATTCGATTATCATTGAAAATTTCCAATTTGGAAAGACTCAAATCTGTTGATCCATCGTTTATTACAATTAATTCAAAATCAGAATAAGTTTGGTCTAAAACCGATTGAACAGCTTTTTGAATGTACTTCTCTTTATTATAAAGTGGAATTATTACTGAAAACATTTTTTCCGACATTTATTTTAAACAATGGTATATTTACTTTTCATTTTCAGAAATTTTTTCTCAAATAATTCGTAAGATAATTTTGATAATACGATTGTCAGCAAAATTACAATGCCATAAATGTAAATATTATTTTCAAGCGAAGAGTGGGCTTTATAATTGTAATTTTTTGAAACCAAATAAATCATTAATGGATGAATTACATAAATACCATAAGAAATTTTACCTAAAAAATTAAGCATTTTTGTTTCTAAACTAAATTTAAAATTCTTATTTTCAACTTGACCTAAAATAATGAAAACTGAAATGATTGAAGTAATTTCAGCGCTAACAATTGCAGGTATTTTTAATAAATTAAAAGTCAATAACACAAATAACATCCAAAAAAAGATTTGAACAAATTTATTTGTCATAAAATTTAAAATTTTATTGAATTTCTGAAAATAAATAATTGCTGCTAATGCGCCAATTAACATACAGTGAAACCTTGTCACAGTAATGATTCTATAAATAAAATCGTCTTTCCCTAAAAAAAAACGAGCTGAAAATTTTACTAAAAATAAGAAAACGATAAAATAAAAGATAGAAATGAATAATTTATTTTTAAATATTTTAATAAACCAAGGCCAAAAAGCATAAAATTGCTCTTCGACACTGATGCTCCAAAAATGCATAATTAAATGTACTCCTTGTGCTAGTGCAAAAGGAATATTTGCAGTAAAAAATAAATAATAAAAAATTGAATTTGAAAAAATTTCAGTTTTATCATTGTAAATAAAACAAACAACTAAGCAAAAGACAATAAATAAATAATATAATGGCCAAATTCTTAATATTCTTCTAACATAGAATTTTTTGACATCAATTTTTGATTTTTTATCTTCGTTTAAGAGTAAAAAGGTTATTAAAAAACCGCTTAAAACAAAAAATAAAGTTACTCCATCAAAACCTGTTTTGATAGCTAAAATTGAACTTGAAAAATTAGAATATTCTGGTTGTGAAACATGCGAAATCAAAATTGAAATTGCAGCAATTGCTCTTAAACCATTTAATCCTTTTAAATAAATAGAATTTGAGTTTTCCATTAAAGTTAATTTTTTTTTGCCCTTTTTTCAATTTTAAATAAAACTCTTTCTAAAAACCAAACAAATTTAAAAATCAATTTGTGCCTTTTTAGCCGTTGAACCATTTCAATTTCTCTCCAATGATTATCATAATCTAATAAAATAGATTTTGGCAATTTTTCTTCTAGTACTTTTCTTCTTTCTGCTTTATCTAATACCGAATTTGTTGAACTTATTCCTGTCATATCAAAAATGGTGACATCAATATCAACATATTTAACTGGTTCATTGCCTAAAGCTACTGAATCTAAAAAGAATTTCCAGTCAGAAACAATTTTTAAAGATTCGTCATATAAACCATATTTTGTAAACAACGATTTAAGGATATAAGACGGAGAATGATTCAGTGATCCAATATAAAAAGGCAACATTGAATTTGTATTTATTGATGTATTTTTAAATATTCTGCCACTAGGCCAAACTTTAATCATGTTACCATATAAAACTGATTCTTCACCTAATTTATTAAGCATCAATGTTGTAACTTCATTATTAGCTAAAAAATCACCTGAATTTAAAAATTGTAAATATTCACCTTTTGCAGCTAAAATACCTTTATTCATTGCATTGTAAATCCCTTTATCTGGTTCAGAAATCCAATATGTAATTTTGTCTTGGTATTTTTGAATAATTTCTTTGCTACCATCAGTCGATCCACCATCAATGACAATGTACTCAAAATCTGTTGCAGTTTGTTTTATTACGCTTTCGATAGTTTTGTTTAATTCGACAGCATTATTAAAATTAATGGTGATAATCGATAGCCTCATTTTAATAATTGATTTGTATTTGAGTAAAATGAATAACAATATTCTTCAACCAAACTCATAGAGTTTAATTCATCATTATATAAATTTAGTGAGTTGAATTTAAAATCTTCATTTAAATTTATCAACTTAATTTCTGATAAATTTTCGATTACACATCCAAAATTATACTTCTTATTTAATTCTTTATAAATCCTAGAATTACGAGTAATCACTGGAATTCCTTGACTCATAAAACAAGAAAATTTTCCTGATGCTAAACCAATTTCTTCAATATTTTTGCCTGTATAAGGTGAACTTTCATCTTTTTCATATAAAACCAAAGCAAAATCTGCTATATGTAAAAAGCTTAAATATTCTTCGTAATCAGAAAAAATTGTTTTATGAATTAAAACTGGAAAACCTTGTTTCTCTAATTCTACTAATTTGGAATGAATTGGATTTTCTAAATTCAGCTCGCTTTTTGAGTGAATAACTACTAATTGGTTTTCAGCTAATCCTGATTCAAGCAAGTTAATTATCAAATCTCCTCCACTCCATTTTTCCAAACTTCCGCTATGAAGTAAAACAATTTTATCATCAGGAATTGATATTTTTTTTCTCCAATTTGATTTATATTCGCCTTCAATTATTCCAACATTAGGTGAAACTGGTATCAAAAATGTTTTAAATTTTGTCGTGTCTAAGTTATTTTCTTGAACTAATAATTGCTTTCTAACTTCATCTTGAATCACAAGAAAATCAATAAATTTTGAATAATTGATCTCCTTTTCTTTAATTTTTCTAAAATAATCAAGGTTTTTCACCTCGTTTCTGAAAAATATTTCAAAAGAAAAATAATGTAAAATAGATTTTTTTAAAAATCGTTTAATTCTTCCAGCATAAATCAAACCAATAGGATCAATACCAACAATGTGCTTGATTTTATTTTTTTGACAAAAGCGAATTAATTTTATTAAAAAAATAATTTTTGGAAGCCAAGATTTTACTTTTTTACTCCAATTAACTGAAAAATCAGGCAACTCCATGAAATTTATCTCAGTTAAATGACTTGGAGTATCGATAATTTGTTTTGGTGCAAGAATTGTTACTTTTAATTTCTTTGTCAAAATCATTTTATCCAAAACAGCAACTAACGTTGGATTTGAAAATGTATCTTTATTCGGATTTATGAATAAAACGTGCTTCATTAACTTTTTAATACTTCAATTACGCGATCAATTTCTTCATCTTTTAGACCCAAGCCACTTGGAACATAAAATCCATTTCGTGCAATTTTCTCTGCATTTGGATAAGATTCGTTTTTGAAAAGTCCCATTTTTAGAAAAACTGGTTGTTCGTGCATGCACCAAAAAAATGGGCGGGTGCCAATTTTATTTTCTGTCAATTTTTCAACTGTCTGAAGCATTAATTCTTCACTTTCAGCAACTAGCCCAAAAATCCAATAAATATTTTCTGCAAAATCCTTTTTAGAAACAGGTAAGGAAAATCCTTGAATATTTTTTAATCCATTCAAATATTTTAAACCTATTTCTCTTTTTCGTTGAATGTGGAAATCAATTTTTTCTAATTGTGCTAAACCCAAAGCAGCTTGCATGTTTGTCATACGGTAATTCCAGCCAATTTCTTCATGCACAAATCTTCTTCCATTAGGCTCGAAAGCTAAATTTCTCAACTTTTTACATCTTTCAGCCAGATTTTCGTCATTGCAAACTAACATTCCACCCTCACCAGTTGTAATGTGTTTATTTGGATAAAAACTAAAAATACTGATATCTCCAAAACTTCCACATTTTTGATCTTTGTATGTTTGTCCATGCATTTCTGCTGCATCTTCAATCAAAAATAATTTATGTTTTTTGCACAAATCCAAAATTGGATCCATATCAACAGGAAGTCCATAAATATGAACAACTAATATTGCTTTCGTTTTTGAAGTGATTTTTGCTTCGATTTGTGAAACATCCATGTTCCAAGATTCTAATTCACAATCGATTAAAACTGGAATTGCACCAGCCGTAACAACAGACTGCGCTGGACTTATGATGGTAAAGGTTGGCATAATTACCTCATCTCCAGAACCAATATTAAGCGCTTTTATAGCGATATCTAAAGCAGCAGATCCATTCGAAACAGCGATTCCAAATTTACGATCAACGTAGCTTGAAAAATTTGCTTCAAACTTTGAAATAAATGGTCCTTCACTTGAAATCCAACCAGTTTCAATACATTCAGTTAAATATTTCAGTTCGTTACCAGATAATAATGGCGTATTTACAGGAATTGGATTCATAAGGATTTCACTTTTTGTAAAATAAAACAAACTGCCCAAGTTTCTAAACTTGGATCGGCTTTGGTAATTAATTCTTCTACTTTTAAAATTTTAAAACCGCTATTTTGAGCAATTATTTCCATTTCTGGAATAGAAAAATGACGCATTAAATGTGTTTCAGACAGATTTTCTGATTCATGGTTCGATTTATCTTCAATGCTAATATTAAATTTAACTGAAACAGTATTTTTTAAAATATCCAATGTTGATTGAGCTGTGCGATGAACTTTTATTTCATCATTTTCAAATTCTTTGATTCTATTTTCTGGCTTAATTGCATAAACTGCTGGTGTAAACCAACAATCAAAAAGGAAAATTCCATCATTTTCTAAATGTGTATTTACATTTTTGAAACAGGAAAGCAAATCATTGTTTTCAGTTAAATAACTGACTACATGAAACATAGAAATAACTGCATCAAATTTTTTGTATAATTCAAAATTTGAAATATCAGCAATTATTGGTTCAAAATTTGGAATATTTTTCTTTTTTGCCTCAAAAATCATCTCTTCACTCCTGTCCAAACCTGTTATAGAAAATCCTTTTTCTGAAAAATATTTTGCGTGAGCTCCGCTTCCACAGCCTAATTCTAAAATTTCAGTAATATTTTTTTTTGAGTCTAATAATGATTTTATTACGTAATTTACCTCTGAAGAATAATCTTTATCATGATACATTAAATCGTAATATTTGCTATATAAATTGAAATTCGTCGCCATCTTTAAGACAAGATTATATTTTCATCAGCTATCATTTCAAAACGCACTTTATCTCTTTCTCCATTATAGGGACCTTGTTTTACTTCAATGATTTCTGATTTTTCAAGCATTTTAAATCCATGTCCTCCATCAGCAAGTAAAATAACATCGCCTTGAAGTAAAATTTTACTTTGCAAATATACTTGCGAATTATCATAAAAATCGACTCTCACTTTTCCGCTTTTAATAAATAAAACTTCTTGCGTTAAATGCACCGCACGAGGAATAATATTGTGTCTATGAGGTTCAATTACATAATCTTTTTCGCGATTCATGTAACCTAGCTGCTGCGAAGAATCATCTCCGGTAAAAAATTCGATTCCTTCTTTATGAAAAGAATTGCGAATGATTATCGCTAATTCTAAACTGTTGTGTATAATTTTTTCAATCATTAGCTAAAAATTAAATTGTTTTTCAAAACGTATTTTTGTAACACAAATGCTGCAAATATGATAATAAAATTGTAATAATAATTGAAAACCATATTATTAAATTATTATTAGATAATTGAAATAAACTTACACAAATTGATTTTGAAATTTCAAAATAAAAAGATTGAATTAAGTACAATGCAAGAGAATATTTAGACAAAAATTCAATAATTTTATTATTTAAGCTTTTAATCTTAAGTGAAAATAGAAATAAAACTAACGTTTCAAATAAAAGGGATAAGCGAGAATAAGCTGGGAATGAGTAACTTTCACTTTTGAAAAAAAATACATTTACTAAATTTTTCCATTCAAAAAAAGCTAGGACTATAGTTATCGCTAAAAAAATAATTATTAAATAATTTAAATTTTTAAGAACAAATTTAAATTCCCTTACAACAATAAGTGCTGCGAAGCAATAAGGTAGAAAATTAAATGGATTCCAATAAGAAGATAATTCAGAAATGTTAAATTGAATCGCAAGATATGGAAATGAAAAAAGTAATAAAATTGAAAACAAAAAAGCAAGATATAATATTAAATTTGAAATTTTTTGAAAAACAAATACTACTATTAAATTGATAATCAAAACAATAAAAAAATAATAAATGGTATATGCACCTTTAAAAAATAAATTAATAAAATGAAAAAATGATTTTGGAACTAATAAATTTATGCCTTCAAATCCATGTTTCCAGACGTAATAAAAAAAAATCCAAATAATGTATAATCCAAATAATTTAAAAATTCTATTTTTTAATTGATAAAAAGTATGCTCTTTATTTGAAAATAAAAATAAAGATATAAATATGAATGTAGGAACTGCTAATAAGAGAACATGAAAATTTATAAAATCAACATAACTAAATAAATGCCAATTTATTTGATCTGGATTAAAAATTAAAGAATCATTAAAGCCATTTAAATGCCATATGACTACAGCAATTGAAAAAATTGCTCTTAACCAATATAAACCATAAAATTTTTCTTGTCTCATAAAATTATTCTAAATAATTTATTTTTAAAATCCATGACTTTACTTCTTCATTACTCAAATAATTTTTACGAATAAAATTTTTACCTTCATTATATTTGTCTTGTATTTGTTTACCAAAAGGTATATTTTCGTTTGATTTAAAATTTAAAATTCTTTTTTTTATAAATCTTTTTAATTTTTTTTTAATCGAAATTTTTTTATTTTGATTAAAATATAATCCATTACTTCTTCTAATTTCAGTATAACCATCTGCCACCCCTTGGAAATATGATCTCTCATACAAATATTCTATTGATAATCTTGATTTTGGAACAAAATGTAGTAATGAAATTTTAGGTGAATAAAAAGCCATATTTCCTGATTCTTTTGCTTTAATAGAAAGTCCAGTTTCCCCATCTCCTTGATAAAATTGTAACTTTTTAGGCATTGAGTCTGGATGAAATCCTTTTAAATCTTCAAAAACACTTTTTCGTATGGTAAAATTCAAACCCCAAACAAAAAGAGGGTCAATTTCTTTTTCTTCAAGACCAAAATCCATTAAACTCAACCAGCCACAATGTTTCCCATTTGTATCATTTGTCCAAAAGTGCTGCAACCAGTCAGGAGGATTTATTTCATAATTTGGTAAACATGGTCCTGTCAAAAGCGAAACTTCAGGTCTTTTGATCATTATTTCATTTATTGCATTTAACCATGTTTCTGAAACCTCAACATCATCATCAATAAATGTTAATATTTCTCCTTTAGACTCTTTTACCCCTCGATGTCTTCCGGTTAATAAACCTGGTATGTCATCGAAAAAATAATTCATTTTTGCATCCTTATTTTCATGTTTAATATCTTCAAAAATATTTTTTGTTGCATCTGAAGAGCCATTATCAATAACAATAAGCTCATATAATTCATAATTTTTATTATGTTTAAGTATGCTATCAATTGTTTTTTTCAATAAATCGCATCTATTTAAAGTAGGAATAATAATGGAAATCATTTAAAGATTTTTTTGATTTTTTGCTTAATTCCCCTTTTAGATTGCCTTTTGAATTCTTCAAATTCATGAAGGTGCATATCTAACATTTCAGGATGTATTCTTAGGTCTCCTTGGAAAGTAGGAAATGTATGAGAATCTAAAACTCCTTTTTTGGCAACCAAAAACATATTTTGCTTATACCACCATTTAACTTGTGGGTTATTCCAATATTTTTGTCTAAATATATCGTAAAAAACAAATCCTTTTTCCTCAAATAATTCTTGCCAATAGGAAGGATGTTGCTCATTAATGTGATTTTCCCCTGTTTGATTTGGCACAGCAGCTGAAAAAATTATTACATCAGATTTTGCACATAAAAAATCTACTATTTTTTTACCCGTTTTTTCTGTCAAGTGTTCTGCAACTTCTAAACTAATTGCTAAATCGACTTTGCCATGAAATAATTCTTTTAGATTATCATTTAACTCAAAGTCTGTATCTATAAAATATTTGGAGTCTAAAATAAATTGACTTTTGGCATGAAGCCCATCTATACCAATTAATTTTTCAACTTTGTGCTTCATGAAAACACTTAGCCAATTTCCTATACCACAACCTAGATCTAAAACACTTTTGGGTTTTATCAAATCTAGAATATCTGGAATAATGATTTCTGCTGACTCATTATTAAATTCACTTCCGTATTTATGAAATTCTTTGATCATACTTTTAATTTTAATACCATTTAACATTTTGATCTATAGAGCCAATTTCCAATGGATTTGGCAGTTGAATGTAATCAAATTTTGATTTATATTCAAAACTTATTACTTCTATTTTTTCATCATAATCTACAGATTGATCACCTAACCAAACAGAAATGTAATAATTTCCAGTGTGTAAATTCAGATAATCGATTTCTGCGATAATTTCTCCTTCGAAATTTCCAGCATTTTCAAAATTAGATTCATGAAAACGGGTATTACTTCCAAAAATTGGAACATTCAATTGATTGTAAACAATAAAACCTGGAACAACTTTTCTGAGTTCAATTGGAGATTTATATTGAATTGTTAATTTTAATTTATGTTCACTTAATTTCTCTTTATCCAAAGAAACAAAGGTAATTTGCGGTTTTAAATTCAAAAAATCAAAACTAACTTCTTGCTCAAAAGTGGAATGCATCAAATAAGCATTCAAAACATCTTGCATTAAGCCATGTTTCACATTTTCACCATTATGCAACATTAATCCAGTATTACATAATTTTGAAATTGCATCCATGTTATGACTTACAAATAGAACTGTTCGTCCATCTTTTTGACGAATATCTCCCATTTTTCCAAGGCATTTTTTCTGAAATTCTGAATCTCCAACAGCTAAAACTTCGTCAACAATCAATATTTCAGAATCTAAATGAGCCGCGACCGCAAAAGCCAAGCGCACATACATCCCTGAAGAATAACGCTTTACAGGTGTATCAACGTAACGTTCAACTCCTGAAAAATCGATTATTTCATCTAATTTTTGTTTAATTTCAGCTTTTCTCATTCCTAAAATCGAACCGTTTAGAAAAATATTTTCTCTACCAGATAATTCAGGATGAAAACCTGTTCCAACTTCTAACAAACTTGCAACTCTGCCTTTAATTGAAATTTTTCCCGCAGTTGGAGCGGTAATTCTAGAAATTAATTTCAATAAAGTACTTTTTCCAGCTCCATTTCGTCCAATAATTCCGACAGCATCTCCTTGATTTATCTCAAAATCAATATTTTTTAAGGAATAAACTATATCATTTCCTTTTTTAGTTCGATCATTTGATTCACCAATTTTTAAAAATGGATCTTCTTTTCCTTGAATTTTAGCTTTCCAACGTTTCAAATCATTGGAAATAGTTCCTGTACCAATTTGACCTAATTGATACACTTTTGAAAGATTTTCTATTTTTATTGCTACACTCATACTGTATCCATAAAGTTTCTTTCGACTTTATTAAAAATAATTAAACCAAAAATAAAAGAAATTATTGTAAAAATACAAACGTAAGCTATAGACATGAAGCTGACTTCACCTTTTCCTAAAAGTGCAAAACGAAATCCTTCAACAATTGTACTCATTGGATTCAACAAAATAATTGCTTTGTATTTTTCTGGAGCAGCACTTAATGGATATATGATTGGTGTTCCGTACATCAACAATTGAATCCCAAATGAAATCAAAAAGGCTAAATCTCTGTATTTTGTTGTTAGAGATGAAATTAGCATTCCCAAGCCTAAACCTAAAAAGGCCATTAATAGAATAAGCAAAGGAATTAAAAATAAAGCAA
>CAMBRH010000080.1 GCA_945870115.1 Chitinophaga pinensis
GGCAAAACAACAAATTCAAGTTTACGATGCCGTTGGCCTATTGATTAAGGAGTTTGAGATTTTACAAACAACTGAAATCGACATAAGTAATTTACCAAGTGGACTTTATTTTATTCATCTAAAGAAGGATCCACAATTTTATCGTAAAATTATAAAGTTATGATTATATTAACAGAAGAACCAATAATTATTTACGCAAACGATAAGTCATAAAAAGAAGAACGAAGCGCCCGACTTCAAAAAAATGATAGACAAAAAACTTACTTTCAATTCTTTCAAAAAACAGACACTATGAAGCAAACAACAATATTAGGACACAGTAATTTAACAGTCAACAGAATTGGACTTAACGGTAAGCCAGAATACGTCAAACAAGCTTGCGAACAAAGTCTTCAAAATTTGGGAGTTGATACAATTGATTTGTATTACATGCATAGGCAAGACCCGAAGGTGGAAATTGAAGAAATTGTTGGTGCAATGAGCGATTTAGTAAAACAAGGAAAGGTAAAACACATAGGAATTTGTGAGGCTAATGCAGAAATGATTCGAAGGGCACATGCGGTTCATCCCCTTACAGCCGTGCAAAATGAATATTCTATGTGGAGCCGTGAACCCGAACAAGAGATTTTGGATGTGTGTCAAGAACTCGGAATCACATTTGTCGCCTATAGTCCTCTTGGTCGGGGGTTCTTAACTGGAGCAATCAAAAGTCGAGCAGATTTAGAAGCAAGTGATTGGCGTCTTACACTTCCTCGCTTTACAGATGAAGCGATAAAGGAAAATCTAAAATTTGTAGAGCTTGTTGAGCAAATTGCACAGGACAAAAAAGTTTCCAAAGCACAAGTAGCTCTTGCTTGGGTTCTTAGTCAAAACGAAAAAATCGTAACTATTCCAGGTACTAGAAAAATTCAGCGTCTCGAAGAAAATTTAGGTGCATTTGAAGTGGGATTAACAAATTCTGATTTGGCTAAAATTCAAAATTCTATGCCATCACAAACAATTGGAAATCGTTATTAAAAAATTAAACCAAAAAAATGAATAAAATTATTTGGAAAGAAATATCGAAATTTTTATCAGATGTATTCTTTTTGACAGCAGGTGAAAGTTTGTATTTCGCTTAATATAAAATAGACATTCTAATCATGGGGACTGCGATTTTACGTCAATTCATATTCATTTGTGGGTTTACTTATTATATTTTTGATTTCATGCTGCTTTGGTTTTATTTGGAAAAACAAATGACAATAAATATGGAACAATAATGAACAATAGCACTATAAAGAAATATTTGTTCAACTGTTTTCTTTTGACACTTCCCATTCTAATCTGGAATATTTTTTTGACTAAGAAATTACCAAAAGACTTCCAGCCTGACATATTTTGGAAAGACATACCAGCATTCTTGACTTATGGCGAGAATATTTCAAGGATTGCGGTTTTCATGTTGTCATTATTAATTCCATTGAGTGTTTCTACAATAATTCAAAAGAGGGGCTTATTCTTATATATAATCGGGACAATATTATACTTTGCCTCATGGATTGCTTTAATTTATTTTCCAAACACTAAATGGAGTCCATTCTGCCCTGGGTTTTATGGCACCGGCATATACTCCAATATTATGGTTAATTGGAATAGGACTGATTGGAAATTCGTTTTATTTCAATTTGCCTTATAGACGCTCACTATTTATTTTGACATCAATAGTGTTTTTGATATTTCATAACCTTCACACTTTAAAAATATATTTTAGGACACATTAATCAAAAAAAACAGCATACTCCTAACACTATATACCCAAAAGTGGAGATTTTATGGATAAATGAAGATTTGTGCTTCGAAATCGACACCATTGCATTGCCTGCAAACCGATTAGGTTTTTAGAATGCTAGCAATTGAAATTTTATATTCACTAGCCCACAGGATTCCTTGCACATGAAGTGAAAATTTTTTGGAAATAAAGATACAAAAACCATTAGCTAAAAAAAACCTTTTCTTTTTATTCAGATTAATGTTATTAAGTGAATCTTTAAATTATATAATTTATCCAAATAATAGTGTAACAAAAAGTGAATTTTTTTTGTTATATTTGTATATTAAGATTTAAAAAGAAAATATAAGCAAATTAGTTTTTCTTTTTTTTAAGAGCACACTATCCTTGAAAATAAAAAAGTTCAAATACAGGAATTTTATAGAATTAATTGAATAAAAAATGGAGTTTAAGGATTATTACAAAATATTAGAAATACCCAAAACAGCTTCACCAGAAGAAGTGAAAAAAGCTTATCGAAAACTTGCAAGAAAATATCATCCTGACCTGAATCCAAATAACGTAGAATCAGAGAAAAAGTTCAAGGAGATAAATGAGGCAAACGAAGTGTTGAGTCATCCTGAAAATCGCAAAAAATACGATCAATATGGAAAAGATTGGAAACATGCGGACGCTTTTGAATCACAAAAAAACAATCAGCAACAATCTTATCGTAATTCTGGAGCTCAAAATCAAGAATACTCGGGAGATTTTTCTGATTTCTTTGAATCAATGTTTGGTGGACAAGGAAGAGAAAACAATCAAAGGAGATTTAGAGGACAAGATATTAATGCGTCTTTGAAATTAAAATTAACGGATGTTTACAAAACCCAAAGTCAAACAATTACAGTAAACGGAAAAAATATTCGTATCAAAATTCCTGCTGGTGTTGAAAATGGTCAGATTATTAAAATTGCTGGACATGGAACAGCAGGTGAAAATGGTGGACCAAATGGAGATTTATACATTACTTTTTCAATTGAAAATGATACAAAATTCAAACGAGATGGAAGTAATCTGCAGTTCAATGTAGAATTAGATTTGTATACTTCCCTTTTGGGTGGTGAAATTTTGCTTGATACCTTAGAAGGAAAAGTAAAACTAAAAGTTTCTCCAGAAACTCAAGTTGGAACAAAGGTGAAACTAAAAGGAAAAGGATTTCCAATTTACAAGAAAGAAAACGAATTTGGAGATTTATACATTACTTATCAAGTTAAGTTGCCAACAAATCTCAACGAAGAAGAAAAAGAACTATTTTTAAAACTAAAATCGATTAGAAACAATGGAAGCAAATAAGCTTATTCGCATCGAAAAAGTATGTCTCAGTTATTCAGTTGACGTATCTTTTATTCAGTCTCTAAATGAACTTGGTCACATTGAATTAATCCTTGAAAAAGATGTTCATTATATTCCCGAAAAGCAATTAAAAGCACTCGAAAGCTTCTTGTATTTTCACACGGAATTAAAAATTAATTTAGAAGGAATTGATGCAATTGCCCATTTACTTTTAAAAAATGAGCACTTGCAAAATGAGTTAATACTTCTTCAAAATAAATTAAGTTTTTACACGCATAAATAAGAAAAGGCTAAAAAGTTTTTAAAATTTTAATCCTTCTTCTCTGCCGTAATGTGCAATTGACTAAAATTTTTGTCAATAACTAACTCATGAACATTTCCATTTTGCTTAGAGGTAAATTGGGCAGTTTTGTTATCTGCATAAATACTTTTTACTTCAAAAGGCAAATTATGAATTACCAATTTGAATTTTTGGTATTCGGCATCAAAATCTCCTTCTTTGTGTTGATTAATTACCAAACTCTCAGGACGACCAGAAACTTGCAAAGTTCTCAATGAAAAACGCCCTTTTTTGTAATCATAGCCGTCTCCACCATCTGCATAAATACGGGATTTTGTTTCTTCTAAAGAAAAATAAACATCTATTTGTAATTCTTCTATTTTCTTTTCACCAACATACTGCTGCACAGGATATTTTGGAATACAGGCACCTTCTCGAATAAAAATAGGAATGGTTTTTATCGTTGCATCTACCCATACCTCTTCTCCTCCAACAACTCGTTCACCAGTCCACCAATTGATCCAAGTTCCGCGTGGAATATACATTCTTCGTCCCATCGTATTAGGTTCCAAAATCGGACAAACCAAAATATGATTTCCAAAAATAAATTCGTCAGTTCTAAAATGAGTTTGACTATCTTCTTGATCGTAATAGAACAATGGCTTAATCATCGGAGTACCATGCTGAATGTATTCCCAAAACATGGTATAAATGTAAGGCAATAAAGTATAACGAATTTCTATAAAACTGCGAACAATATCCGTAACATCTTTCCCAAAAGTCCAAGGTTCTTGCTCACCGTGGTGACCTGAACTGTGTACTCTGCAAAATGGATGAAAAACACCTAATTGAACCCATCTAGCAAATAACTCAGCTGAAGGTTGTTCAGCAAAACCACCAATATCTGAACCCGTAAAGCCAATTCCACTGATGTTCATGCGTTGCACCTGTATGTTTGCTACCCATAAATGTTCCCAAGAAGCTACGTTATCACCAGTCCACGATGAGGTGTAGCGTTGAGTTCCACTGTAGGCTGCACGAGTAATGATAAAAGGTCTTTTTGGATATGCAAATTTTTTCACACCTTCATACGTTGCTCGTGCCATTTGCATTCCATAAATATTGTGTGCTTTTCTATGAGAACACGGATGTCCATCGTAATTGTGACGAACATCTAAAGGAAATGTTTTCCCTGGAATTTCCATTACTGCAGGTTCATTCATATCGTTCCAAACTCCTTTTACACCAATGTCTTCAATTAATTCTTTAAATAATCCTTCCCACCATTTTCTCACTTCTGGATTGGTGTAATCAGGAAAATAACAGTCACCCGGCCACACTTTTCCTTTCATCATTGGGCCATCAGAACGCTGGCAGAAATAACCTTTCTCTAATGCTTCTGCAAAAACTGGATAATCTTTGTCAATTTTTATTCCCGGATCAATTATCACAACTACTTTAAAACCATCATCTTTTAATTCAGCAACCATTTTTTTTGGATCTGGAAAATAATCTTTTCTCCAAGTAAAACATCGAAAACCTTCCATATAGTCGATATCCAAATACAAAGCATCGCAAGGAATTTGCAAATCTCGAAATTTTTTGGCCAAGGCTCTAAAATTACTTTCAGGATAATAACTCCATTTACTTTGATGATAACCCAAAGCCCACATTGGTGGCATTTCTGGAACACCGGTAAGTTGCGTGTAATTTTTAATTACCTCTTTGCTTGAAGGGCCATAAAAAAAGTAATAATTCATTTCGCCTCCATCAGCCCAAAAAGAAGTAACATCAAGGCGTTCGTGACTAAAATCAAAATGTGTTCTGAACGTATTATCGAAAAAAATACCGTAAGCAGAATTGTTGTTCAAACCGATAAAAAATGGTATTGTTTTGTATATTGGATCTTTGTCCTTTGCAAAGGCATATTCGTCCGTATTCCAATTGGTATAACGATTTCCTTTTAAATTCAAATGACTTGGTTTATCTCCCAATCCAAAAAAACTTTCGCCTTTTGGTGAGTGTTTTGACATTTTAACAATATCTCCTCCAAATTCGTGGTTTTCTTCGTAATGAAAACCTAATTCATCTTCTAAAATAGGAATTCCTTCCAGCGTATAAATCCCAATTCTCATGTTTTCTTTCGAAACATAAATCTTAATTTTCGCTGTGGAAATAATGTAATAATCACCATCTTCTGAAAAATCAAGTTCATTGTATCCTTTTGGATAATTATCAGCTAATGCGTATGAAAAATCATCCTCAAATGCTCCTTCTGTTGCATATCGAAATCGAACGACACTATCTCTCAAAATAGTTAATCGCAGAGAAATATTATTTTTTGCATGAAAAGTGTATGTATCTACATGTTTTTCAAAACTTACAATTGCTTTAGGAAATAAATTTCCTTTAAATTCAAGGTTTGTATTAATGATCATCTTTTACAATTTTTTTAATGAATAAATGCTAATTGCCAATGGAGCTAAAGTGAATTCTGCTGAATGCATTTGATTATGAAAACTTAGTTTATCAGCTAAAACTTCATTCGTATTGACAACTCCTGAGCCTCCAAATTCTAAAGCGTCACTGCATAAAATCTCCTGCCAAGGTCCTTCATGTGGCAATCCGACACGGTAATCGTTTAAAACAACTGGAGTCATATTACAAAGCACAAATAAATCGTCTTTTGAATTTTTTCCCTTTCGAACAAAAGCTAAAACGCTATTTTCAACGTCATCGTAACTTATCCATTGAAATCCACTTGCGTTAAATTGTAATTCAAATAAGGCTTTTTCTGTTTTATATAAATTATTTAATGCTTTTACCCAAGTTTGGATTCCTTTGTAATCTGGATTATCCAATAAATGCCAATCCAAAGAGTTTTGAAAATCCCATTCACTTTCTTGACCAAACTCCGCTCCCATAAACATTAATTTTGCTCCAGGATGCGTAAACATATTACCAAATAATAACCTTAAATTTGCTCGTCTTTGCCAATGATCTCCTGGCATTCTTCCCATAATGCTTTTCTTTCCATAAACAACCTCATCATGACTCAAAGGCAGCATAAAGTTTTCTGTAAATGCATAGGTTAAGGAAAAACTAATTTCATTGTGGTGGTATTTTCTGTAAATAGATTCTTTTTTGTAATATTCCAGGGTATCGTGCATCCAGCCCATCATCCATTTCATGCCAAAACCTAAGCCACCTAAAAAAGTTGGGCGACTTACCATAGGAAAACTTGTGCTTTCTTCAGCAATTGTTTGAACATCAGGATATTCTCTATAAACAGAAGTGTTTAATTCTTTTAAGAAATCAATCACTGCCAAATTTTCTCTACCTCCAAATTGATTTGGTTCCCACTCTCCATCTTTTCGTGAATAATCTAAATAAAGCATGGAAGCAACAGCATCAACTCTCAAACCATCTGCATGAAATTGATCTAACCAAAAAATAGCATTACTCAATAAAAAAGAACAGACTTCTGGTCTTTCGTAATTAAAAATCAAAGATTTCCAATCTGGATGATAACCTTTCCTAATATCTGGATGCTCATACAAATTAGAACCATCAAAATTTCCTAATCCGTGTGCATCATCTGGGAAATGCGATGGAACCCAGTCTAAAATTACACCAATACCCTTTTGATGAAAGGCATTTATTAAAAATTTAAAATCTTCCGGAGCTCCAAAACGACTTGTCGGTGCAAAATATCCTACCAATTGATAACCCCAAGAAGGATCATACGGATATTCCATGATTGGCATAAATTCTACATGTGTGAATCCCATCTCAGAAACGTAATTAACCATTTCCAAAGCCATCTCTTTGTAAGTTAGAAATTGGTTATTTTCAATATGTCTTTTCCAAGAAGCAGCATGAACTTCATAAACCGAAAAAGGCTTATCTAAGGAATTGTGTTCCTCTCGGATTTTCATCCAATTTTGATCTTCCCAAGTATATTTAGCTTCCCAAATAATAGATGCAGTATGCGGAGGATGCTCACAATAACGAGCAAATGGATCTGCTTTTTCAGTTACTGAATTATTATTATTTACAATTCTGTATTTATAAATTTCTCCGTGACCAATATTTGGTATAAAACCTTCCCAAATTCCTGAACCGTCCCAACGCACATTGAGTTTGTGGGAATTTGTAAAATGATTAAAATTACCTATTACAAAAACTTCTTTTGCACTTGGCGCCCAGACAGCGAAATAAGTTCCTTCGACTTCATTTAAAGAGATACAATGAGAACCTAGTTTTTCATACAAACGTATGTGTTTTCCAGCTCGAAATAAGTTAATATCAAATTCTGTTAAAAGACTATGAACGATTACATTTTCCATATTATACTTGTTGCATGATACTTGAAATTCCTTTCAGTGATATTATTGCCCATTCTGGACGTGAATTTAATTCGTAGCCTAATTCATATACTGCTTTTTCAGTCATGTGGTACATCAAAATAAACTCTTGTTCCTTGATATAACCTAAATTTAATTTTCCTGAGGTATAAATCCTTTGCATATATGCTTCCATACTTACAGCAACAATATAAGTAAACAATTTTTCTCCTGCTTCAAATAAGTGTTCTGTTTTGTATGCTAATTTATCTGGATTATTTAATACTGAAGCAAATATTGCATAATGATAACTTCTAAACAACCCAGCAAGATCTTTTAACGGCGGCTGTTTTACTTTTCTATCTCGAATCGTACTTTCTGGCTCACCCTCAAAATCTAAAATAATGAAATCAGTATCCGTAACTAAAATCTGACCTAAATGGTAATCTCCGTGTATGCGAATTCGCTCTCCTTTGAATGTTGTCCAATCAAAATCTAAGAAAAAATTTCGCATTGTTTTTTTATCGGCTAGGAATTTGGATGCTAATTCATGTGCTTCGCCATCTAAAGCATGCAAATTATTTTCAATGGCATTTAACCTATTTTGTACCTGATAAATCAAGCGATTTTTTAGCCAAACTCCGTAATCTTCGTTGAAAATTGTAGATGTAAAATGCGTATCTGTGTTATTGCTTCCTAAGGCAATATGCAAATCGGCAGTTCTTTCAGCAAGTAATTTGACTTTCATGAAAAATTCCAAGCCAACAAAATCAATAAATTCGTGAGGAACGTGTTGAATTGTCAGCGGCTGAAACATTCTAACAGAAGGTAAGCGACTAATATCAACCTTTTTTCTTTCTAGGTTTTGATATGCTTGGAGTAATATGTCATTAAAATAAGTCCATGCATCGTATTTATTGGCAACTAATTCCTGCATCAAGGCGAGTGTAATTGCATCTTTAAAATGAGCCATATTTGCACTACCTCTATAAGCTGGAGTTCCTTTAAAGCCTTGTTGTTCCGTTAAAAACTTATTTATTTCATAATCAGGATTTACGCCAATAAAAATCCTTCGAAAGAATTTCATGACGTATTTCTCATTATAAATAATACTCGTATTACTCTGTTCAACTCCCATCAAACGAGAAGATTTATATTCTTCTTTTTCTATGGATTTATCACAATTAAAACTGAGGTTTAAATTTGGCGTTGGAGATTTACCAACAGTTAAATCAAACCATAGTTCTCTAAAATCATCAATAAATAAAGCATCTACTAAATACCCTTTACCTTCTTCAAAACAGGCTTCTCCGATGATATTTGAACTTTCATTCAATTCATTTTCAAGCATGTAAGCCAAAGTTATAAAATAATTTTGGAAAAAAGATTCTTCGTAATTTATCTCTATTAAAACACCAAAATAATTGTGTTGTATGCTAGATAATTTGATGTGATCGATAATTTCAATATTTTTAATCGTCGAAACTTTTCCACCATACCATCTTTTTGTAACAATATATTCTTGAAAAATTTCTTTTGGAAAACGGCTTAAAAAATCTTCCGATTCTAAAGCGTTTTTCCATGTACAAGTAAATACAGGTCTTTTATCAACTTTATGGTTTTCAATTTTTACACTTTTAGCCATGTGAAAGAATTTTAAAATTCAACTTTAAAAATATGAAAAGGTAAAACTGGATGTAATTCAATATATGACCATTCTTTATCCCAATTGTATGAATCTTCTGTCACTTGATCTTGAACTCGAATTGAATGACCCTCAGAAATTCCCCAATCTTGTAGTGGTAATTTTACCCAACCTTTTTGCGGATAATGAGGATCAAGACTAACTACAACTAAAGATCTATCTTTTTTCTCAAAATCCCATTTGTGAAAGGCTATTAAATTTGCGTTATCAATTTCTAGAAACTCAATATTATTTGTTTGCTGAAGCGACTTTAACTTTTTTCTGGCTTTGTTTACTAATGTAATGATGTTGGCTAGGGCTGTTTCTTTTTTCCAATCCCAATTTTTAAATTCATATTTTTCACTATCCATATATTCTTCTCTTCCAGGCAAAGCATCACCAATAAGATGTTCATAAACTGGACCATAAACCCCTGTATTCGAGCTTAAAGTTGCGGCTAAAACATATCGATGAATGTGAATGCTTTCATTTCCACTTTGCAAATGAAAAGGATTAATATCTGGAGTATTTGGCCAAAAATTTGGTCTGAAATAATGTTTTCTATCTGTTTTTGTAAGTTCATTCACATATTGAATGATTTCATCTTTCGAAGTTCTCCATGTGAAATAAGAATAACCTTGCGTAAATCCTTGTTTAGCTAATTGTTCCATAATCTTTGGTCGCGTAAATGCTTCAGCAAGAAAAATTACATGCGGATGTTTCGCTTGAACTTCTTCGATTAACCATGCCCAAAAATGAAAAGGTTTTGTATGGGGATTATCAACTCTAAAAATGGAAATTCCGAATTCTTCAACCCAATACAAAGCCACTTTTAACAATTCGTTCCATAAATTTTTCCAATCTGGAGTCTCGAAATAGATAGGTAGAATATCTTGGTATTTTTTTGGTGGATTTTCTGCAAACTGAGCTGTTCCATCAGGTCTCCATTTAAACCATTGCGGATTTTCTTTAACCCAAGGATGATCTGGAGCTGCTTGCAGTGCATAATCCATCGCGATTTCAATTCCAAGTTTTTTTGCTGAAACCACCAATGATTTGAAGTCCTTTTCATTTCCCAATTCAGGATGTAAACTTGTGTGTCCTCCAAATTTAGAACCAATTCCCCAAGGACTTCCAACGTCTCCTTTGCTAGCATCTGTCGCATTATTTTTTCCTTTGCGATTTACTTCCCCAATTGGGTGAACAGGAGGAAAATACAAAACATCAAAACCCATTTTTGCAACGCGTGGTAAGATTTTTTCGCAATCTTTGAATGTCCCATGTTTCCCTTCAATTGAAGAAGCAGAACGAGGAAAAAATTCATACCAAGTTGAAAATAAAGCCCGTTCACGTTCAACTTTCCAAATAAACTCCTTCGATTTTGCAGCTAAGTGTTTGCTTGGATTTTGTAAAAATAAATCTTCTAAATCATTAGATTTTACTAGTTCTTCCCCTTTTTTAATTTGATTTGAATCAGCTAAAATTTCAATCCATGCTTTGGATTTTGATTTAACTCCTGCTTTCAATTTGGAGTAAACTGCACTAATATATTCGGCTCCTTCTAATAATTCACTTTTTACATTCTGACCAGCTTGAATTTTTTTGCGAGTACCATATAACCAATTTAAAGGCCAATCGACCCAAGCTTCAATAAAAAAATGATACTTGCCTTCACCTGATAATGCTAAACTTGAATTCCAACGATCATTTTCAAAAGGATTAAAATTTTGTTCCGTCCAATTTTTATCACCAACAAGTTTGTAATTTAAAACGGCTCTTAAAAAGTCGTGTCCGTCAGCTAAAATATCAGCTTCAATTTTAATTTCTTGATTTGCAATTGTTTTTAAAGTATATAATCCATTTTCAATACTCGGACTTATATTTTCAATTATTACTCTTTCTTGGTTCTGCGGAAAATTATTTTTTGCCATGAATTCTAGTTTTAGTAGTTTAAGAAATCTCTTAATGTCTAATTTACACTAAGGCAAACATAATCAATAATTTTAAATAAAAAACATTTTACCTAAAATTTATTTAATACGAAATTGAACCTGCAGAAAGATGGAAATATTAATTGTGTTTTTCATATTAAAGAACCTTAACTTACTCTATAATCCAAACCTTGAAAATTAGGGCTATCCTTACCCGCAAATATTTTTTATCGTCTTTCTAATAAAAAAGGAAGGCTAGAGTAAAAATATCTTTTAAAGATAATGCAGTGTAAATTATTTTACTCTCACTTGTTGCCCAACTCTAATTTTATCAGCATTTACTCCTGGATTTAATTTTAGAAGCTGTTGCGTTGTTAAGCCATGCTTTTGTGCAATTCTGTTGAATAAATCTCCAGATTTAATCGTGTAAAATTTCTTTTGAGGAACAACTTTTTCATTCGTTTTAATTGTTTCCTCCATTTTTTCCACTTCATTTATAACCATTCCAGGTTTTGACATTTTAATCGAAGTAACAATCAATAAACGTTGGTCAATACTTAACAAATTATCTGTCAAATTATTCCATTTTTTGATGTTTTCAACGCTCACTTTGTATTTATTTCCTATTACTTCAATGTTTTCATTTCTTTGAACTAAATGATAAACAGTAACCAAAGAATCATAATAAATTAATCCCATTATTGAATCTGAAACAACAGGAGGAGTTACAGGTTCAAGTAATTTTTTCGCAATTTTTAAAACCCTACCAACTGGAACTTTTGTCGAACGCAAATTATTCCATTCCATAATTTGGCTGTTTGTCACTTTGTATTTTTGTGAAATTCGAGTCAAAGTTTCTCCTTTTCTCACTTTGTGAAAAACAAAATCAGCAGGATTGATGGCAACAGTTTCATTTGTGTCAAGATCGGTTTTGACTTCGATTACTTTGGGAATAATTGGTTGAGATTGTGTGCCGTAAACTTGTTTTTCAATTTTATAAAGAGAATCTTCTAAGGAAACTAATCTCCCAATTTTCATCAATGGTCCACTGATACATTGGTTTGGATAAGTTAATGGAAT
>CAMBRH010000081.1 GCA_945870115.1 Chitinophaga pinensis
TTTATTAAGAAAAATTGGTCAGACATGGATTTATCTAAAGATGGCGAAAAATACATCATGGTTTTCAAAAACAGCAAAGAATCTTTCAAAACAGAAGTTCGACCAGTTGTTCAGGGAGCTGAATTAAAAGTTGCTGAGAAGAAATTTGATTTGGCCTTTGAAAATTTTAAAGAAAATAAAAAGTCATTTGAAATTCAAAAAAAGAATTTAGAATCTGATAAACTAAAACACGAATCAAATTTGAATAAATTGATTTATGAGGAAAAAATCAAAACGGAGAAAAGAAACAATCAAGTTCAAGAAGATGTGGCTTTAACTGCTAATAAAGAAATACTTACAGTTGGAACTTTTTCAAACTTTGTTTCATTTCAAGCTCCAGTATTTGGTGTGTTTAATTGCGACAAACCAATTACTTATCCGAAACCATTTGAATCTGCTGTTGCATTTTTATGGATTGGACATCAAATTGCTAAATTCAAGCAATTATTTATCTTCGATTTAGACAAAAACAATCGCTATTCTTATAGTTCCGTTCCTGGACTTGGATACCAAAGTACGGAAAATATTGGTTTTCACAAAAACAATGATGTAGTAGTTATTGGTATAGATTTTGAGGGCAATGTTGGATATGCTGAATTTAAAAATCGTAAAAATGATAAGTCCAAAGAAAATAACAACTTGGATAAAATCGTTTTCACACGAAAAGATAAAGCTAGTTCAACACTTGATTTACTTAAGAAACTATTGAATGAAGAAACGAAAAGTGTTTAGGATTTTTCACATTTTAATATTGCTTGTTATCTCAGGTAATCTATTTGCCCAAAAAATCGAATCAATTCAACTCAAAAAAACAACCATCGAAAGCGATTATTATCCGCAAATTGAAGGTTTTTTTCAAGGTGAAATTCCAATAATGCAACTTGGAAGTTTGGATGGATTTATTACAAAAATTGGTTGGAAAATTCAATCTTTTGAAATGAATTATATTTCAGGAAGAGACTATAAAACGCAACAAATTTTTTCAAATGTAATTCCTGATTCAATTATTGTTGATATTTCACAAAATTCAATGAATGAACAAATATTTTTTACTAAAATAATGGCAGTGGATGATTTAAAAGTGGCACATTTATTGAATAGTATGACACTAATTCCAATTAAAAAACAAGATGAATAAAATTTTACTTTTTTTCTTTTTAATTTGCTCAATTTTTACTGACAATTTATTTTCTCAAGAAGTTATAACAATCAAAATCAGTAAAGAAAACACACAATTATATCACGGTTTAAGTGAAGAATTAAGTTCTTGGTATTTCTTTTTAGATTCTGATTCTATCTGTTATTTAGCAGAATTGAAAATCCCAGAAGAAGAAATTAAAAATTGGTTTGAAACAAGAAAAAATAGCAATAACATTTTCAAAGGAAAAATTGAATTTGGACAATATCCAACTTTGATGTTAACCAAGGATAATGATGCAGAAACACGCATTAATTTTTATGTGGTTTTTGAAGGCAAAAATCGACTAAATTTGAATTCGGTTGAAGATGGATTGGTTTATGAATTTATTAAAAAATAAATATTCACAGAAACCATTTATATGTTCATTTAAAATGCTCTTTTGAAAAATAATCAAAAATAAAAAATAAATAATTAAAAAATAAACCTTAGCTTTGCAATAATAAATGATAGCTTAATCAATTAAATATTGAAACCGAAAAATCCGTTTTGCTACTTAATTGAAAGCTATTTTTAAATAACTTTTAAAAATTAAAAAATGAATAAAATTTTAGGAATATTAGCTCTTTTGTTTGTAAGTTCTGGATTGTTTGCTCAATTTTCTAACTTTAATACGCAAAAAAACTGGTCTATGAACAAAAAAGAATTTGTTTTCGGAGGTGGTTCTACACAGTTTTTAGGTGATTTAGGTGGTCAAGCAGGAATTGGAAAAGATTACTCTTTAGCTGATATTGACTGGAAATCTACTAGTTACAATTTTACAATTGCTTTCAGATATCGTTTTCATCCAAATTTTGCAACAACTTCAAGTTTAAATTTTGGTGTTTACAAGGCGAGTGATTTTTTAACAGAAAATGCTGCTAGAAATGGTAGACAAATTAATATTAAATCAACTCTTTTTAGTTTTTCTCAACGTTACGAGTATATTGTTTATGCAAACGAAAAAGTTGGTAAACGAAATAATATTCCAGGTTTGAAAGGAATGAAAGATAAAAATACTCAAGTCTACATTTACACAGGAGCTGGATTGGCTCTTTTTGATCCTAGAGCTGGAGCAAATGGCGCTACAAGTTTTAGCGTTTACAATCAAACTGAAGGAATTAGACTAAGACCATTAAGTACAGAAGGTCAAGGAAAACCAG
Source organism: Chitinophaga pinensis (assembly GCA_945870115.1). Classification (GTDB taxonomy): domain Bacteria; phylum Bacteroidota; class Bacteroidia; order Flavobacteriales_D; family Crocinitomicaceae; genus M2408. The sequence goes on from CAMBRH010000081.1 coordinate 2,380, forward strand.
GTGGATTTGGTGATACTTACAGAGGCGTGACAGCAATAGTGCCTTTTGGGATTGGATATAGAATGGGAATGGGAAGAATGTGGAGAGTTGCAGTTGAAGCAACATATTTTAAGACATTCACAGATTATATGGATGATGTATCAACTGAATACTATAACTATGTAGCTAATGATGTAACGGCTTCTCCTGAAGCAATATTCTTCTCAAATCCAGCTGAAAAAGGACCTTGGCAAAAAGTGATAAATGGAGATAAAAGAGGTGATAAACAAAAAGATGCTTTTTTCTATTTAAATTTAACATTTGCTAAAAATGTAACTTACAAGAGTTATGATCGCGGAAGACAAATTAAGTGGAAAGGCGTTAGAGCAAAATTTTAATAATAATTGATCCTATTAAAAAAAAGCGAGATTCTTAAATGAGAATCTCGCTTTTTTTTTATCTTTGTAATCGATATGTACAAAATTATTCGATCCATTTTATTTTTATTTGATCCAGAAAAAATTCACTATTTTTCTGCTTATTGGATAAAAAAAGCCTTCCAATTTTCTTTAACTAGAAACTATTTAAAAAATAAATATTCTCTTGAAAATCCAGTTTTAGAAAAAACATTGTTTGGAATAAAATTCAAAAATTCAGTTGGTCTTGCTGCTGGATTTGATAAAAATGCAAGCATGTTTAATGAACTAGACATGTATGGTTTTGGATTCATTGAAATTGGAACTGTAACACCACTTCCCCAAGATGGAAATGAAAAACCTCGTTTATTTCGATTAAAAAAAGACAATGCAATTATTAATCGCATGGGGTTCAACAATGAAGGTGTTGACGCGGTCGTTGTACGATTAAAAAATAGAAATAAAAAAATCATTATTGGAGGAAATATTGGTAAAAACAAAATTACACCAAACGAAAATGCAATTGATGATTATTTAATTTGTTTCAAAAAATTACACGAATTTGTCGATTATTTTGTCGTGAATGTTTCTTCTCCAAATACTCCAAATTTGAGAGAATTACAGGAAAAAGAACCTTTGAAGCATATTCTAAATACTTTAAAACTTGAAAACACTAAATTTGAAAATCCAAAGCCAATTTTACTAAAAATTGCTCCAGATTTAACTGATTCACAATTAGATGATATTATAGAAATCGTAACTGAAACAAAAATTGATGGAGTAATTGCTACAAATACTACCATTTCAAGAGAAAATTTGCAAACTTCAAACGAAGAAATTTCTAAAATAGGAATGGGAGGTTTATCTGGAAAACCATTAAATTCTCGTTCAACAGAAGTAATTCGTTATTTGTCTCAAAAATCAAATAAGGCTTTTCCCATAATTGGTGTTGGAGGAATTCATTCTGCCGAAAATGCTTTAGAAAAAATTGAAGCTGGTGCTGATTTGGTTCAATTATATACTGGATTTATTTACGAAGGTCCAAGTTTGATTAAAAAAATAAATTTAAAATTATCCCAAAAAAATCATTGATTTTAATAAAAAAATCGTAATTTTATATCATGTCAGAAATTAAAATCGTTGAATGTCCTAGAGATGCCATGCAAGGAATTAAAGAATTTATTCCTACTGAGACAAAAATTTCCTATTTAAACACTTTACTCAAATGTAATTTCGACACCTTAGATTTTGGAAGTTTTGTTTCTCCAAAAGCAATTCCTCAAATGATTGACACGAAAGATGTTTTGGCAAAATTGGATTTATCTAACACCAAAACAAAATTATTGGCTATAATTGCAAATGAACGTGGAGCAGAAGAAGCCATTTCTTTTGATGAAATAAATTATTTAGGATTTCCATTTTCAATTTCTGAAACATTTCAACAAAGAAATACAAATAGTTCAATTTCTGAAGCCTTCAAAAAAGTAGAATTTATTCAAAATATTACACAGAAAGCAAACAAAGAATTGGTTGTTTATTTATCCATGGGATTTGGAAATCCGTACAACGATGAATGGAACAGTGAGATTGTGGCAAATTGGACAGAAAAATTACACAAAGAATTAGGTATAAAAATTTTAGCACTTTCAGATACAATTGGTTGCGCAACTCCTGATTTAGTAAGCGATTTATTTAAAAATTTAATTCCTGCTTTTCCAAATGTAGAATTTGGAGCGCACTTGCATACTTTGCCAGAAAATGCAATTAATTTAGTTGAAGCTGCATATAATTCTGGTTGCAGAAGATTTGACGGAGCTATAAAAGGCTTTGGTGGTTGTCCAATGGCAAAAAATGATTTAACTGGAAATATGCCAACTGAAAAAATCATCGAATATTTGAATCAAAACTCAATAGAAACAGGAATAAATATAACAGAATTTCAAAATGCATTTAATCAAGTTGATTCCGTTTTTCCAAATCATTAATTTAAAATAATATGAATAATTTATTTAAAATAGCATTTTTGTTTTTTGCAATTATTGTTTTCAATTCATGTAAAAATGATTTGGACGATGTTGAAGATCCAATCAAAGTTGAGGATAAAACGGAAAAAAAAGGCGAGGAAAACATTGAAGTACTTTTCAATGAAACTGTTTTTTCAGATGATTTATCGTTAAAGTTATTGAAAGAATTAGGTCACGGAATTTGTAATCCAAGTGAAAAAGACCCAGAAAACTACATCAATCCACCATGTTCATCAAAGTTTTTTAAATTATTTGATTTCAAAGAAAAAACTTCCATGAGCGATGCTTTCATTTTATTGATCAAATCAAATGTGCATGATTTTCCTTTACGCAGAATTTATATCTACCAAAGAGAAAAAGGAAAATTGATAAAAGTAAATAGTTTTGTCGCGAATTTAATCGGTAAAAGAAAATCAAAAACTGAATATCAAGATTTAGTTTTACGTTTTGCTGATAAAGATCAAAATCACTTCAATTGCATTTATGTTTGGAGAAATAATCATTATGAATATGATCGAGTTGAACAAATCAATGATTCAGATGTCAAAGTAGAATTTAGAGATTCGATGAATTTGGAGATATTGAAAGTTATTGAAGATAATGGCATGCAAAACATTTAGAATGATGAGTGAAGAATTAAGAACTAAGAAATTAGCATGAAGAAAACAATTATTCTCTTATTTTTAGCCTTAATCATTTTTTCATGTGTTCAAGATTCGCATCTAAAGCCAATTGAACCATATTATTTACTTCATGATAATAGCTCAAAAGTTTGGGTTATAAATCATGTTTTTTCAAATGGTAAAGATGAAGTTCCAATGTCATTCAAATTTAAAACAATGATGGTTTTTCATAAATCTGGTACCATTAAGATTTATAAAATAAATGACATTTCGGCGAATACTGCCAAAGTTGGAACATTTGATTTCTTAGATGATCCCAAGAAAATCAAAATAGATTATAACAACGAAAAAGTGATTTTTGAAATACAATCAATTAGCGAAGAAAAAGTTGAATTAAAATCTATTCGTTCAAAAAACAAATCTCAGTATTCGATGGAATTAATTTCATTTCCAGAGATATAATTTCACTCAACCATTAAATTACATCCGCGAATATCAGCATTGTCAAATCTTCCCATCAATTTTAAACCTTTATTTGAGATTTGACCTAAATCCTGTGTTGCGATAAATGAACAAGAATAAATATTTGCTAAATCAATCACATTTATTCCACCAGTTTTACTTTCTGGCAAAAAAGAAAATGGATCATTTGTGTCTCGAATTAAAATTTTCATCCAATTTGGTAATTCAAAAATCTCGTCTTTATCGCTGTACGCTTGAGAAAGCAATTCAGTCATTCCATATTCAGATGAAATGAAATCACAGAGAAAAGCTTCTTTTAAAATTGCATGTAATTCCGATTTTGAAAGCTCTTTCCTCCTACCCTTCATGCCTCCAGTTTCAATTATCAAAGCTTTTGAAAGATTTGGTTTTTGTTCCGCTAAATCTAATAATGCATACGAAACACCAAAAATTACAACTTTTTTTCCTATAGAAATTGCCTTTTCATAATTTTCTAGCAAAGAAGAAAAGTCATTTTTAAAAAAACCTGACAATTCGTTTTTAGTTTCTTTAATAAGTCTTTCAACCATGTAAACCAAACTTGAATTTCCTTGCTCCAAATAGTTTGGCAATAAAGCTAATATAACTTGATTTTCTAATTCTCCTGAAAAATTTTCATAACTCTCCAAAAACGATTCTTCATACATTTTTGCCTTTAAAACATGGTGTTTACTTCTTGTTTGTTGTGTTGTACCTGAACTTAAAAACAACAATTCAGTTTTTTCTGTTGTTGAAAGAATATCATATAATTTGAAAAAATCAATTGGCAAAAAAGGAATTTCTTCTATTTTTGTTGGTTTTGGTCGATTCAAAGCATGGACAAAATTCTTGTAAACAGGACAATTTTCGACCTGAAATTGAAATATTTCTAATGCTAATTCTTCAAAATTTTGATTTTCTACTTCAAATATCCTTTTTTCTAAATTTTCAATCATCAAAATTATTTTTTATTCAAAGGAATCGAAATTTGAAAAACTGTTCCCTTTCCATAATTGCTTTTTACAGAGATTTTCCCTTCATGTTGTTCAATAATTAATTTCACATAAAATAATCCTAATCCAAATCCTTTCACATTGTGCAAATTCCCTGTGGGAACACGGTAAAATTTATCGAAAATCATTGCCAAATTTTCCCTTTTTATACCAATTCCTTTGTCAGAAATAGTGATGACAAAATTATTTTTATCGTTAAAAGTATTGACTTCAATTTCTGGAGCGTTTTCAGAATATTTACAAGCATTGTCAATTAAATTGTAAAAAACGTTTGTTAAATGAACCAAATCTCCATTAACATGATATTTATCAGCATCCATTTTCACTTTTAATTTTCCTCCATTTGCAAATTGATTGAACTCAAAATTTTCTTCAATTTCTGAAATAATTTCATGAATATTTACATCCGATTTTTTTAATTGAATGGTTTCTTTATCCATTTTTGCAACATTCAAAACTTGTTCAACCTGATGTTCTAAACGTTTATTTTCCTTGTAAATAATTCCAGCATACCGTTTTAACTTTTCAGGATCATTGGTGAAATCGCCTTTCATCAGCACATCACTTGAGAGCGAAATTGTAGCAATTGGGGTTTTCAACTCATGCGTCATATTGTTGATAAAATCAGTTTTAATTTCCGACAAGCGTTTTTGTTTAAAAATTACATTGATTGAAAATGTAAAAAATATCAAGACAAAAAAGATAATTGAAAACATAAAAATCCAAGGCGAACGACTTAATTCGTATGCTTCCAAAGATTTATTAATCGAATTTGGAAAAAAAACGGTGAAATAATGTCCATCCTTTTTCCATTGCAATTTGGGTGAAGTAATTCCTTTTGCAGAATCAGAAATTGGAGCATAAAGGGAGTCTTTCGAAAATTTTATCAGATTACCAAAAACTATGCTATCCGTAAAACAATCATAAATTCCATACTGAAAATCTTGGTGAATATTTTGATTGTAAAATTCTCTTTTTAAAAGGGTTTCTAAATAAAATGGATGTAATTCTTCATTGATATCAACACTGAAATAATTGCTTCGAACTTGCTTTACAGCGCCATATAAATCAGAACTATCGGAAGTTTGAGTTGATATTTCTTGCAAAACATTTCGAAGTGAAATATGGACCAATTCTGAAAATTGTTTCATATTTAATGAATCCTCTTTTTCTTGAATTTCAACCGTTTTTTCTTGCGTCGCAATCGAAGTCTGAATCCAAAAATACTGCACAATAAGTATCGAAATCAGCGATATGACCCCTAGAATTATTACTGTTGAAATGGTTTTTCTTTTCATTCGATGAATTAATTCTCAAAAATAATCAATTAACAGATAAATTAGGCTGAATTTTAAATATCTTTACAAAAAAAATTCTATCATGATTGTTGTAACTGGAGCCGCAGGTTTTATAGGGAGTTGTTTGGTAAGTCGCTTAAATAAAGAAGGCAAGACAAATTTAATTCTCGTTGATGATTTTTCAAAACACGAAAAAGATGCTAATTTAGAAGGAAAATTATTCACTTCAAAAGTAGAAAGATCTGTTTTTGAAAAATGGCTTTCAGAACATAAAAGTGAAGTAGAATTTATTTACCACATTGGTGCAAGAACTGACACAACAGAATTTGACAAAGCTATTTTTGATGAATTAAATGTCAATTATACCAAGATGATTTGGAATTTTTGTTCAGAAAATAATGTTCCTTTAGTTTATGCAAGTTCAGCTGCAACTTATGGTTTGGGAGAATTTGGCTATGAAGATTCACATGAAATTATTCCAAATTTAAAACCCTTAAATCCTTACGGAGATTCTAAAAACGACTTTGATATTTGGGCTCTACAACAAGAAAATAAACCTCCCTTTTGGGCAGGATTAAAATTTTTCAACGTTTATGGGCCAAATGAATTTCACAAAGGAAGAATGGCTTCTGTAATTTTTCACGCTTTCAATCAAATAAAGGAAAAAGGTGAAATGAAATTATTTCGTTCTCACAACCCGAATTATACTGATGGCGGACAATTACGTGATTTTGTGTATGTAAAAGATGTGGTCGAAGTTTGTTTGTACCTTAAAAATGAAACTCCAGCTTCAGGAATTTATAATTTAGGCTCTGGAATTGCACGACCATTTTTAGATTTAGCAAAAAACACCTTTAAAGCATTGGAATTAGAAGCTAAAATTTCATTTATTGACACCCCAATTGATATTCGCGATAAATACCAGTATTTTACTGAAGCAAATATGACTAAATTAGTCAATTCTGGTTACAATATTCCTTTTCATTCATTGGAAGAAGGAGTTGAAGATTATGTGACGAATTATTTGATTGGGACGAGATATTATTAAAGTGAAAAAAATTGAAAGTGAAAAGTGAAGAATTAAAAATGTAAAATTTGGTGTCTAAATCAAACCTTAATTCTTAATTCTTATCCCGAAAGCTTTCGGGACTTAATTCTTAACAATTATTTAAAGCAACTTTATTTTAAATTTAACGTTTTGTTAATATACCAAACAAAATTATGATTAAATTTTCAATTCTTGCTATTTTCTTTTTTAGCTATACTGCGCAGTTTTTTTCTCAAACATGGGATTGGGCAACAAATGCAGGTGGTACCACAAGTGATAAAGGAACAGCGATTGTAACTGATGCTGACGGTTATTCCTATGTAACTGGTTATTTTAACGAAGCAGCAGATTTTGGACCCTTCAATATGCCATTAATTGATGAACATTCAAAGGAAGTTTTTATTGCAAAGCTGGATCCTCTCGGAAATTATGTTTGGGTTCAACGTGGTTCAAATCATTATGATGACAGAGGTTTAGGGATTTGTTTAGACCCTTCTGGAAATATTTATGTTACAGGAACTTGTTGGGGAGGAATTATTTTTGGAGCTTTAAATGAATATAATTCTTCATCATATACTGATCAAATTTTTCTTTTAAAATTAGATACAGATGGAAATTTTATTTGGTTAAGAAATGCTGGAAACGATTATGGTGATGACCATGGTCACGATGTTGTTTCAGATGCATTAGGGAACATTTATGTTACAGGTTTCGTTTCTGATTGGAGTTTTGGAAATCAAGGTCCTTCTATTGCTACATTTGGATCGGAAATCATTGATATTGAGTATGGAGATAGTTTGGGTTTTGTTGCGAAAATTTCGCCTGATGGAGTTTGGCAATGGGCGCACAAATTTGGAGGAATTGACGGTGAAAGAGATAATAGAATCGCAATTGACAATGCATCTAATGTTTATATTTCAGGAGGTTTTACAGGAACGAAAGATTTTGGAACTGCCACAATCACAAGTGAGGGAGGTGTAGATATTTTCATTGCAAAGTATGCTAGTGATGGAACCTTTCAATATGTTAAAAATACTGGCAGCACTTTAGATGACCGAGCAAATGACATTACTGTTAACTCAAACAATGACATATATGTTACTGGAGAATTTCGAGATAAAGTTGTTTTTGGTACAGATACCATCAACAATAATGGAGGTTCAGGTGGTCGAGATATTTTTGTTTCAAAAATGGACATTAATGGAAATTGGAAATGGGCTACAAAAGCTGGATCAAATTATGGAACAGATAGAGGATGCGGAATTATTGGAAATAATAAGGATAATATTTTTGTAACTGGTCAATTTAAGGAAGATGCTAAATTTGGTGATTCGATAACTTTATCTGCAACTTTACCAGATAGTGTGCAGATTTTTGTTGCCGCAATAGATACACTAGGGAAATGGGTTTGGGCTTTACAAGCTGGTGGACAAGATAATGACGATAGAGGAAATGCAATTTCTGCTGACACTGTTTGTAATTTGTATGTTACAGGTTATTACAAGCAAACTCCAACTTTTGGAACAAATACTCTACCAAATTATGGAGCAAGAGATATTTTTATTTCAAAAATTCAAAACTCCTGTTATATAAATGATACTGTCAAAAAACCAGATATTATTGATTCGGTAATTGTGGATACAATTATTGTTATTAATCCACCAACACCGCCAGTTTTAGATTCTATTATTCCTTTAAAACTTTTCATTCCTAATTCCTTCACACCAAATGATGATGAACGAAATCAAACTTTTAAGCCAAGTGTTAGCACAAGTTTAGAGCTAGAAAATTATTCTCTGAAAATCTTTAACCAATGGGGTGAACTAATTTTTGAATCAAAAGATTATAAAGTTGGTTGGGACGGAACTTTCGGCACAACTTATGTCAAAAATGGAGTTTATTCCTGGACTTTAGAATTTGATATCTTGAAAGAACATATTGATAAAGTTGGTCATGTTTTGATGATTCGGTGATTGGATTAAATTAAGTGTTAAAAATAATCTATCCTTTCAAAATTATTTTGTCCTCAATAACTTAAATGCAATCGGTATTTATTATATTTGCACTAATGTCAGCAAATAAAATCAACACAGAAATCGAGCTTCCAATTATGGAGCAATTTTACACCATTCAAGGAGAAGGAAATCACAGTGGCAAAGCTGCTTATTTTGTTCGAATTGCTGGTTGTGATGTTGGCTGTGTTTGGTGCGATGTGAAAGAAAGTTGGGACGCAAATCAACATGAAATTCTGAAAATTGCGGATATTATTTCTGAAATTGAAAAATCTAAAGCTCAATTTGTTGTCATTACAGGCGGAGAACCAGCTATGTATGATCTAACATCACTGACAAAACAATTAAAAGCAAAAGGTTTAGAAATCGCCATCGAAACTTCTGGATGTTATGCTTTGAAAGGTGAAATTGATTGGTACTGTTTTTCTCCCAAAAAATTTAAAAATCCAGTTGATGAAGCTTATGAAAAAGCAAGTGAATTAAAGGTAATTATCTCTCACCCCTCTGATTTTCAATGGGCTGAAGAACATGCTACAAAATTAAATAAATCAGCAAAAAAATATTTACAAACAGAATGGTCAAAACAGGAACGGTTTTTGCCATTGATAATTGAATACGTAAAGAAAAATCCTTCTTGGAAGATTTCCTTACAAACACATAAATACATGAACATACCTTAGAATTGTTCAACTTCCTCCCTTGAGGGAGGATTGAGGAGGGTGATATTTTAACCAAAAATCACCTCCCTTAATCCCTCCTCAAGGAGGGAAACTCTAAATTAATTAAAATATAAACAGACTTTAGCTATGAAATATTTATTCTCAAAAACATTTTTAATTCTTGTTCTAATTTTTGGAAATATTTCCTGTGGAACAGCTCAGCAACGCTATTCTACGACAAATAAAAAAGCGATTTCATTGTTTGAAGAAGGAATTCAAGTTCCAAATAAATCGATTGATCCACGATATGGAAGTCCGAATTACGCAGCTGGAATTCCATACCTTGAAAAAGCATTGGCGAAAGATCCGAATTTTTGGGAAGCACATTTAGCTGCTGGAGAATTTTGTGAATATTCAGATCGTTTGCCTGAAGCAATCAAACATTTTGAAGAGGCAATTCGCATCAATCC
>CAMBRH010000082.1 GCA_945870115.1 Chitinophaga pinensis
CCATATTCTCCAGTACCAGAAGTTGCAGCATATCCTGTATTTAATCTGTCATAATCTATATATCTGTATGTTCCTTTGTTGTATTCATACAGACTATTTTTGTCTAATTCTGTAATGTGAAAGTTTGCTAATTGACGTGCAATTGTCCAAATACTAGTAGGACCATTTAATGAACCACCATTGTCACCACCTCCCCAAGATCTATCTGTTCTTTGTTCTACTTCGAAGCCTAGTGTTAAAGAGTGATCTCCAATATTTACAGCTCCTGAACCAGTAACACGAAATTGTGCATTTTCAGTTTTACCAAAACTATTATATGGTGCACCAATGTTTTGGTAAATTCCATAGACTGATTGGGGAACATCACCATTTCTTAAAGCGTTTCCTAATTGGATTTGAAATAAGTTTTCATAATTTCCAATTGGGTTGTCTGCATATATTGAATAATACTGTGATGTTATTGCCGCTAAAGTTGCATTTGTTTCAGAAGGAGTAAATTCAACTATTACATCTCTAAAACCGTCTTGTTCAAAATAATCATCCGTTCCATCACCGTTAAAATCTTGTGCGGCATGTGTTCTAATTTTTGTTGTTTTAAATGTCCCTACATGACCATAATTAAATATGTTAAATCCGTGTTTGTCATCATATTTTTGACCAAATGATTTAGAATAATCCACCATTAAAGAGTAATATGCACTTTTGATTTTAGAAGTTGAACCTTCTTGGTTGTTTGAAAAACGCTGACTTAATCTTCCATAAACTCTGTAATCTAAATCTTTAGATGATCCAAAATTTGTGAAGTTTAGCAAAGAATTATTTCTATCGTAATCTTTTCCTCTGTTGTAATTCAATGAGCCACCAAAAGTTAAGTTTGTAGAAGGTCCTGTATTTACGTCAATTTTTCCAGAAGCAGAAAATTCAGTTCTTCTTGCATTCATTCTCCAATCAACCATTTCAAAATCGTCTTTTCTTAAGAAGTTTGCATTGTGGTATGTTCCAAATCCATTACCAGTTGGCCTTAATGGATTAGCAATCAATTCATCTCTCACTTCTTTTTTAATTCTTTCTCTTCCTCCAGCAATTGGTCTATCATCAATTTGGTCTGTGATATTTCCTGAAATTAAAAACCCTAATCTTGGTTTAGTTTTTCTTCCAGTAGAATCTTTTTGCATCCAAAGTGGGCCAGAAAGCATACCTTCAAATAGGTTATAACCATATTTATCTAATCCAATAACTTTACCGTCATAACCATTTTCATCTTTACCTTTTACGTAAAATCCTGAAGAAACAACCTCAGCACTTCCAAAAAACTTGGAAGATGGTCCTCTAGTTGTTACGGAAATTACACCACCAGTAACATCCCCATAATTTGCTGGAACACCACCTGTAATAACTGAAACCTCTTCAATTGCAGATTTTGGCAAATTAGATGATCCTCGAACTTTAATTCCATCAATGTAAAAATAAGTACCATCAGATCGTGATCCACGCACGCTGATTTCTCCATTTTCCTGAGCATTTACACCACCTACAGTAGAAGCTACACCAGTAGCATTTCTAACAGGAAGTCGTGCAATATCATCTCTTGTAATAGTGGCACCCGAAGCACCACCATCTCTATCAATTAAAGGTACTCGGTAAGCAACAACTTTAACCTCTTCAATTTCTTGTACCGTTGTAGGTTTTGATAGCACTTGATTATCAAGGAAAGTTATTTTATTTGCAGAAACAACTACTCCAGTCGTTAAACTTGCTTGGTATCCTTCTCCTTCATTTCTAATTTCTACGTCATATTCACCAGGGTTCAATGAGTTGATTTGAAATTTACCATCAAAATCGGTATTTGCTCCTCCTTTAATTGTTCCGTTTTGCTTTAAAAGCACTTTACAACCAAAAATTGGCTCTTTAGATTTTTCATCTATAACAGAACCCTTTACTGTCCCTAGACCCCCCTGAGAAAATCCGTAAGCAGCTGTCATCAAGACACTTAAAACTAATAAATTGAGTTTTCTTAACATAAGTATAGTTTAATTTTTAAACTTTTATTCATAATAAAGCCCGTAAATATAGATATTTCATTTGTAATACTAACTAATTGTTAATAATTTTTAAAAAAAAGATTTCTTAACTTACTTTAACAAAAGTACAGTGATTTAAAAGAATTTTCAAGTCTTAAATTATTTAAATTAGTGTATTTTATACATGTCTAAATAATTTTAAAAATTAAGGTGTTGAATATCAGTGTATCTTATTTAAAAATAAGTTTCCCAATTTTTTAGTAGTTTTCAAATATGAATTGACTAATTATATCGTTATTGTTGATATGTGTTGATTAAAATTCCCGGTTTGACACTGTTGTGTATCTTTAAAAACTGGTTTTATTCTCAATGAAGTCAATTTAAAATCAATGTTAAGTTTTCTTATGATTCATTATATTTAATGTAATATATAAAAAAAAAGAGGCTGTATCATTATTGATACAGCCTCTTTTAATATTCTTTTTGTTATTCTTAAGCTAATGCATATCTTAAGAAAGAAGAAACAGTTAAGTCTTTTTCAGCTGATGCTAAAAATTCTTGAACTGTTAATTTGTTATCTCTTACAAATGGTTGACTTAATAAGGTATTTTCTTGAAAAAATTTATTTAATCTACCTTGAGAAATTTTCTCAGCCATTTCAGCTGGTTTTCCTTCTTGTATAGCTAATTCTTTTCCAATTTCCAATTCACGATCGATTGTGTTTTGGTCAATTCCATCTTTGTTTAATGCCAATGGATTCATTGCTGCAACTTGCATTGCAATTTGTTTTCCTGCATCGTCAGCAACTTCTGAATTTGAATTCATTGCTACTAAAGTAGCTAATCTGTTTCCAGGATGGTTGTATGCAACAACTTTAGGAGCAGTTAGTCTTGAATATGCAGATAAATCTAATTTTTCTCCGATAACACCAACTTGCTCAATGATTTTTTCATCTACTGTAAGTCTATCATCATAAGCTAGTGCTTTGAAAGAATCAACATCAGCAGGCGCTTTTTCTAATGCGATGTCCATTAATGATTGAACGAAATCTCGGAAACTATCGTTTTTAGCAACGAAATCTGTTTCACAATTTAATCTTAAAATTACACCTTCAGTTCCGTTAACGTTAGCTTGAGAGAAAATTAATCCTTCTTTAGCTTCGTTGTCTCCTCTTTTGGCAGCAATTTTTTGACCTTTTTTACGTAAAATATCGATTGCTTGTTCGAAATCTCCGTTTGATTCAACTAATGCATTTTTGCAGTCCATCATACCTGCACCTGTTTGTTGACGTAATTTGTTTACTTCTCCAGCTGTAATTGCCATTTTTTTTAGTTTTAATCCAAAAAGACATTAAACGGAAAGTAAAATGTCTTTTTGTTTTTTATTATTAAATTTTTATTTACTCTTTTTCTTCACCTGATTCTGTAACAGGAGCTTCTTCAATTGCAACTTCTGCAACAATTGTTTCTGCTGGAGCAACAACTTCAGTAGCAGTTTCTTTTGTTGTTTCTTTGTCTTTACTGTTTTTTCTGTCTTCTAAACCAACTTTGATAGCATCACAAATCTGATCTAAAATAATTGAGATAGATTTTGTAGCATCGTCGTTTGCTGGAATAGGGAAATCAACCATTTTAGGATTAGTATTCGTATCTACAATTGCAAATACAGGAATATTTAATCTTTTAGCTTCATGTAAGGCGATATTCTCTTTCAAAATATCTACTAAGAAAATAGCAGATGGCTGACGTGACATATCAACGATAGAACCAAAGTTTTTCTCTAATTTTTCTCTTTGACGTGTTTTGAATAAACGTTCTCTTTTGGAAAGTGTTTCCCACGTTCCATCAGTTTTCATTTTATCAATAGAAGCCATTTTACGAATCGATTTACGAGTCGTTTGGAAATTTGTTAACATTCCACCAGTCCAACGTTCAGTAACGTATGGCATGTTTACAGCTTTTACTTTTTCAGTAACAAGCTCTTTTGCTTGTTTTTTTGTTGCAACAAACAATACTTTTTTACCTGATTTTGCAATTTGAGTCATCGCAGCGCAAGCCTGATCTAGGTGAGCAATTGTCTTATTTAGGTCTATTACGTGAATACCTTTTTGCTCTCCAAAGATATATGGCGCCATTGCTGGATTCCATTTTCTTTTTTGGTGTCCAAAATGAACACCTGCATCTAATAATTCTTTAAAAGTTATTTTTGACATTTTTTTCTTTTTAAAATTGTTTACGTTCCTTTAGTAATCAGCAGAAAGAGGGAGTTCGAGACCTTTACTCTATTGCTTGGATACTAAACTTGTCAATTCCGATGAATCGGATTTTTTGTAAGAAATAATAAACTAAACGAATATTAACGTTTAGAGAATTGGAATTTCTTACGTGCTTTTGGTTGACCTGGTTTTTTACGTTCAACCATTCTTGGGTCACGAGTCATTAAACCTTCTGCTTTTAAAGCTGGTTTCATTTCTTCGTTCACTTTTACTAAAGCTCTAGAGATTCCTAAACGAATTGCTTCTGCTTGTCCGTTGATTCCACCACCCATAACATTAACAGTAACATCATACTGACCAGCAGTTTCAGTTAAGTTAAAAGGTTGTAAAACTTTGAATTGTAACATTGCAACAGGAAAGAACTCTTTAAAGTCTTTTTTATTTACAGTCACATTACCCGTACCTTTTTTTAGGTAAACACGAGCAACTGAAGTTTTTCTTCTTCCTAATGTGTTGATAATTTCCATACTTATTTGAATGTATCAAGGTTCATAACTTCTGGCTTTTGAGCCTCTTGTTTGTGGTCTGTACCAACATAAACTTTTAGGTTTCTGAATAATTCACGGCCTAAAGTGTTTTTTGGTAGCATTCCTTTAACCGCTTTTTCGATTAATCTTTGCGGATGTTTTTGCAAGATTTCTTGAGCTGTTAAAGATTTTTGTCCACCTGGATACCCCGTATAACGGATATATTCCTTGTTTACTAATTTAGTTCCTGAGAAAGAAACTTTTTCTGCATTGATAATAATTACATTATCTCCGCAATCTGCATGAGGTGTAAAGTTTACTTTGTGTTTACCACGAATTAACTTCGCCACCTTACTCGCTAAACGACCAACAGTTTGGCCTTCAGCATCTACTAACAACCACTTCTTTCCAGAGTTTTCTTTGTTAGCAGAAACGGTTTTGTAACTTAATGTATCCACTTTTATATTTATTAAATAAGACAATTCCCCTAATTTGGGGGTGCAAAGATATGAAACTTATTTTTATAATACAAGTATTTTTAAAGTAGATTTCTAGATTAGTGAATTATTAGTTAGTTAGGTTTCTTTGGGTTGAATATTTTCAACCCTTTTTAGTTCTTAAAAAAATATTTTTTGTCATAGTTGAGTTGAAAGTTGACAAGGAATCATATTAATTCTTTTTGAATTTATTTATTGCATTTACCGTGAATTCTGACAAAACTAAAGTTCCACTCATAAGTGCTCGATCAATTAATAAAGTGTCCCAATTTTCAGTTCCTTCCCAAAAAACCTTTTTTAGCATTTCCATTGCTTGAGGGTTTGATTTTGAAAGTGTTATTGCTAATTTTGAGATTTCTTTATCCATTTCTGAGACTTCATCAAAAACATCAGCATAAAGTCCATTTTTCATTGCCCAATCTGCAGATCGCCATTCTGTTGCGTTAATTGCTAATTGACTCATTGCTGAATTTCCAATTTTTCGTTCAACAGCTGGTCCAACTACAAAGGGTCCAATTCCTACCGCAAGTTCAGATAATTTAATATCAGCATAGCGAGTTGCAAAGCAGTAGTCTACAGCCGAAGCCATTCCAACTCCTCCACCAACAGCTTTTCCTTGAACTCTTCCAATTATAAATTTAGGACATTTTCTGCACGCATTAATTACATTAGCAAATCCTGAGAAAAATTTCTTTCCTGTTTCAATGTCTTTGATTGAAATTAATTCATCAAAACTTGCACCTGCACAAAATGTTTTTTCTCCTGCGGAAGATAGAACAATTACTTTAACACTTTCATCTTTTCCTAAATCGGTGATTTTTTCAGCTAATTTTTGTAAAACTGTCCCAGGAAGAGAGTTACTCATTGGGTGACCAAATTCAATTGTTGCTATTCCGTTTGAGTCGATTGTGTGGTTTACGTGACCTTGGTTCATTTGTTTTGGATGTTTAGATTTTGGGATATTAGCATATTAAGACTTAGATTGGTCCTGATGTCTTGACATCTTAAAGTCCTAATGTCTATTTTAATTATTGTTCGTTTTTCTTTTTAAAATGCGGAACGTAAGGTTTTTTCGTAAACTTAGCTGGTTCTTCATTTTTAATAAAAGCCTTTTTAAATTGTTTTTTTGTGATATCTATTGGCTTTTTTTCTGGTCGATTTGATTTGGGAGAAGCGATTTTTACATCTAATTTTCTTCCATTAATTTCAACTCCGTGAAGTGCTTGAATTGCAGCAATTGCAGAATCAGCGGAATCCATTTCTACATAGCCAAAACCTTTTGATCTTTTGGTAGCATTGTCAAAAACTACATGAGCATAAGTTACATTTCCAAAAGAAGAAAAAGTAACTGTTAAATCTTCGGAAGTGATTTCCCAATCAAGATTTGCAATAAATATATTTGTCATGTTTTCTTTTTTTTTATTCTACCTAAATTTATGAATACAAATATAAAAATAAATTTTTTAAATAGATTTTTTTTGTATTAAATTAATATTTAGAAAATTTAATTAAGAAATAAAACTCAAATAGCTTTGTAAGATAATCGTTGCACTTATTTCATCAATTAATTCTTTGTTTTGTTTTTTAGCTTTTGACATGCCACTTTGAGAAATGACATTTGAAGCCATTTTTGATGTAAAACGCTCATCGTGAAGAACAATTTTTTGTTCTTTGAAGTTTTCTTCTAAATGTTTTTTCAATAAATAAACATTTTGAGTAATGTGTGAATCTTCATTGTTTAGTCTTTTTGGCTCACCCAAAACAATGGTTTCTATTTTTTCTTTTTGAATTGTTTTTTTTAAAAATTCAGTCAAGGTTTTGCTTTCAATTGTTGTAAGTCCAAAAGCGAAAATTTTTGAATCGTCCGTAATTGCAATTCCTGTTCGTTTTAATCCAAAATCTAAGGCTAAAATTTTTCCCATAAAATATTTTTGCAAAAATAGTTATTCTAGGCTTATTTCGAAGGATTATATTTTCCTTTTAAAATAAAACTTTACTCAAATTAAACTGTTAAACTTTAATAATACTATTTTTGTAGTCTATATTTAAAAAGAATGTCAAAAACAAAATCTTGGATTAGTGCTTTTAGACTTAGAACGCTACCGCTTTCAATTTCTGGAATAATTTTCGGTTCATTTGTTGCTTACTTTAATGGTTTTTGGGATACAACTATTTTTTGTTTGGCACTTTTAACTACCTTGTTATTTCAAGTGATTTCAAATTTAGCGAATGATTTAGGTGATAGTCAAAAAGGGACAGATAATTCAGAGCGCGTTGGTCCGATGAGAGCTGTACAATCCGGAGAAATTTCTCAAAAAGAGATGAAAAAGGCAGTGATAATTTGTTCAATTTTAGCTTTTATTTCAGCAGGAATTTTAATTTATCATGGAACTCAAAAGCTATCGTTCAATATACTTTTGTTTTATGGAGTTTTAGCAATTTTATCTGTTTTAGCAGCTATAACTTATACGATTGGTAAAAAAGCGTATGGTTATCATGGATTTGGTGATGTTTTTGTTTTCATCTTTTTTGGACTTGTGAGTGTTTTAGGAGTTTATACATTTTACAGTAAAAGCTTTGAAATGATGAATGTCTTACCTGCAATAACGATTGGATTTTTAAGTACAGCGGTTTTAAATTTGAACAACATGCGTGATCGAATTAACGATAAAAATTCAGGTAAAAACACTCTAGTTGTAAAAATTGGAGCAAATGGTGCTAAATTATACCATGCTTTTTTGATTATTGGAGGAATTACAAGTTTAGTAATTTTCGTTTTGTCCTTAAGAAACAATTATTTATTGATTTCATTTGTTCCTTGTGTTTTACTGGTTTTCCATTTAAGGAAAGTAATGCAAACGAAAGTTGAAAAAGATTTTGACCCTGAATTAAAAAAAGTGGCCTTGACAACTTTTGCAATATCAGTATTTTTTATGATTGGTGTTTTAATTTCTAAATAGAATGCTTCAATATTCAATCGAAAAAAAAATATTTCAATTCAAGATTCCAAGCGGAACAAGTAGGGGAGTTTTAACTCAAAAATTGGCTTGGTTTGTAAAATTATCAAAAAAAGAAGATGATTCTGTTTTTGGACTTGGAGAATGCAGTATTATTGAAGGTTTATCGCCTGATTTCGAATCAGAAACTCAATATGAAGATAAATTGATTTCATTTTTAGAAGAATTTATTCAAAAAACCACTTTAGAAAATGATTATGAAGATTTTACAGCAATTTTACCGGAATTAAAAAATTCCCCATCTATTTTATTTGGTTTAGAAACTGCTTTTATAGATTTAAAAAACGGAGGAAAACAATTGTTTTTTGAAACAGATTTCACTAGAGGACGACAAAATATTCCAATAAATGGCTTAATTTGGATGGGAATTGAAAGTTTCATTCAAACACAAATTGAAGCGAAATTAAGTGCTGGTTATTCATGTATTAAAATGAAAATTGGACTGGAAAATTTCGAGGAAGAATTTAGAATTTTACAACAATTAAGAAGTCGATTTTCAGCTAAAGAATTAATATTAAGAGTTGACGCAAACGGTGCTTTTCCAAAAGAAAATGCAATATCTTATTTAGATAAATTAGCTGAATTGGATTTACATTCGATAGAACAACCTATAAAAGCAGGGAATTGGGAAGAAATGTCTGATTTGTGTTCTATAACAAAACTTCCAATTGCTCTGGATGAAGAATTAATTGGAATATATGAAATAAAACAAAAAATAAATCTGTTAGAAAAAATTAAACCGCAATTTATTATCTTGAAACCAAGTTTACATGGAGGGATTTTCGGGACACAAGAATGGATAAAATTAGCAGAAGAAAGAAATATTCCGTGGTGGATGACATCTGCTTTAGAATCTAACATTGGTTTAAATGCAATTGCTCAATTAACTTCAACTTATGAAAATAACTTGCATCAAGGATTAGGAACAGGAAGTTTATATGTTGAAAATTCCCCAACAAATTTAGAAATTATTAAAGGAGAAATGATTTACAATAATTCATTAAAAACTTCATGAATAAAGGGATTTTATATATTTTAGTTTCTGTTCTTTGTTTTTTTGTTGTTAATTTTTTTGTTAAAATTTTAGGCTCAGATTCAGGTTTTCTGAATACACCAAATAATTTTCCAGCGCACGAACTGGTGTTTTTTAGGTCATTAATTTCATTCTCCTTAACTGTTTATTTATTAAAGAAAAAAGGAATTCCAATTCTTGGATTTAATCGTAAATGGTTGTTGGTTAGAGGTTTTTCAGGAATGATTGCTTTGACCTTGTTTTTTTATACAATTCATAATCTGCCAATTGCAATTGCTTCAACAATACAATATTTAGCACCCATTTTCACGGTAATTTTAGCTGTTTTCATAATGAAAGAAAAAGTGTTAAAGTTGCAATGGGTTTTTATTTTACTGTCATTTCTAGGCGCTGGATTAATTGGTTTTTCTAGTTTGATTGAGTCAAATGAGGCAAAATCAATATCAATTTTTTGGGTTTTATTAGGAGTTGTTTCGGCCTTTTTTTCAGGTATTGCCTATGTATCAATTTTAAAGTTGAAAGAGACTGAAAAACCCTTAAATATTGTACTTTATTTTCCAATGATTGCTCTTCCAATTATGGGAATATGGTGTATATTCGATTTTGTTATTCCACAAGGCATCGAGTGGTTTTATCTTTTTT
Source organism: Chitinophaga pinensis (assembly GCA_945870115.1). Lineage (GTDB taxonomy): Bacteria > Bacteroidota > Bacteroidia > Flavobacteriales_D > Crocinitomicaceae > M2408. The sequence continues at coordinate 9,953 of CAMBRH010000082.1, forward strand.
TAATTGGAATTTTTACTCAATTTGCTCAGATTTTACTGACAAAGGCTTTTCATGAAGGGAATGCAAATTCGATTTCACCTTTTCAATATTTGGGTTCTATCTATGCATTGATTTTGGGTTTTTTTGTTTTCGATGAAATGATAAGTTTTCTTTCATACCTCGGTATTACTCTTATTTTAATAGGTGTTATTTCTAATGTTTTTATAAGAGCAAGATTTAAAAAAAATAGTTAAAATTTTAAAAACTATTCTTTTTTTTGAAATATTTTGTTAATTTTAAACTTCGATATGAAGATAATAACACTTTTAATATTAAACTTTTTTATTTCGCTAGAAATCATTTCGCAAACGGTTATTGGCGATTGGTCAGGGTTTGTTGATAATCAAGGTTCTAAGTTGAAATTAGTTTTTCATGTTGAAGAAAAAAATGGACTTTTAACAGGGACAATGGACAGCCCTGACCAAGGAGCTTTTGGTTTAAAAATGAATTTTGTAACTCAAAAAGGGCAAAAAGTTGTTTTTGACATGAGTACGTTTGGAATTGTTTATTCAGGGGATTTTTATCATAATGATTCTTTAAAAGGAATTTTTAAGCAAGGAGGATTTGAGTCGAACTTGAATCTTTCGAGAAGTATTACTCCAATAAATAAGAAACCAAATAGGCCGCAAGAACCAGAAGGTTTTGTATTTTATAAGCAGAAAGAAATTTCATTTAAAAATGAGATTGATAACGTTGAATTATCAGGAACCTTAACTATTCCAAGAGGTAAAGGTCCATTTCCTGCGGTTGTTTTAGTTTCAGGCTCAGGTCCACAAAATAGAAATGAAGAACTTTTAAATCACAAGCCTTTTTTAGTTTTGGCAGATTTTTTCGCAAAAAATGGAATTGCAGTTTTGCGTTATGATGATAGAGGAGTTGGTCAATCAAAAGGAGATTTTAGTTCTGCAACAACTTCTAATTTTGCTTATGATGCTCAAGCAGCTTTTCTGTATCTTAAAAATTTAAAAAAGATTGATGAAAATAAGCTTGGGATTATTGGGCACAGTGAAGGAGGAATGATTGCTCCAATGGTCGCGGTTGCAGATACTCAAGTTAGGTTTATCATCCTACTTGCGGGTCCTGGAATTAAAATTGATGAGTTAATGCTTAAACAAACTGAAGTTGTTTCGAGGCAAAATGGAATTTCAGAAGAAGAAATAAAAATTTCTCAAGAGTTGAATCGTAAATTTTATGACATTTTATTGACAGAAAAGGACAATGATAAAGCAAAATTACTTATCGAACAAATTGTAAAAGATCACACAAGTTCAATGCCTTCTGAAATTGCAAATGAAATTGGTGCAGAATTGCCTAAATTAACAAAAACAATGCTGACACCCTGGTTTCGCTATTTTATTAATTTTAATCCTGAACATTATTTAAAAGAAATAGATATTCCGATTTTGGCTTTTAATGGTTCAAAAGATTGTCAAGTTTCAGCAATTGAAAACTTAGATGGAATACGAAAGTCTGTAAAGGAAACCAATAATAAAAATGTTTACACCTATATCATGCCTGACTTAAATCATTTATTTCAGCATTGTGAAACAGGTTCATTAACTGAATATGCTAAGATTGAAGAAACATTTTCGCTTGAAGTAATGGAAATTATGCGTGATTGGATTAAAAAAACCAAATTCAAATAAGGTTTTAAATAAAGTTAGACTGCATGTTTTACAGTTCAATTTTGTTGCAGAATTATTTCTTGAATTATAAAATAAATATTAATTAACTATAAAAATGAAAATTCAATTTTTTGGTGCAGCAAGAACTGTAACAGGTAGTAAACATTTAATTACCACAAATAACAATATTTCATTTTTATTAGATTGTGGTTTTTTTCAAGGAAAAGGACAAGAATCCGATGTTATGAATGGCAATTTTGGTTTTGAGCCAGCTTCTTTATCATTCTTGATTCTTTCTCATGCGCATATTGACCATTCTGGGAATATTCCAAATCTGGTAAAAAAAGGTTTTAAAGGAAAAATTTATGCGACTTCAGCAACTTTAGATTTGTGCAGAATCATGTTGAAAGACAGTGCTCATATTCAAGAGAATGACTTAAAACATGTGAATAAAAGAAGGTATAAAAGAGGTGAAGACTTACTGGAGCCACTTTACGACATACAAGATGTGGAAGATGCTTTAAAATTATTTGAGGTTGTTCCTTACAATCATAATTTTAAAATTAATGACGAAGTAAAAGTTTTATTTACTGATTCTGGACATATTTTAGGAAGTGCAGCTGTTAATTTAGAAATAAAAGACCATGAAAAAATTAAGAAAATCTGTTTTACAGGTGACATCGGACGCT
>CAMBRH010000083.1 GCA_945870115.1 Chitinophaga pinensis
CATTACAACTTTATTTTTGGCGATTTAACGGGGTAAAATAACACTTTTAATAGAAACAGAAAGGGGATTTTTAATTCCCTTCTGTTTTGAATGTTAATTTAACGCACTAAATCTAAAAGTTGCATTTATTACTTGAATTTAAGAATGAATTATTTAATCACTATTTTACTTGTAACTTTTTCTTTTACATCTTTTTGTAAAGGAAAACAAGTCGCCCCATTTTACATTATTGAATCAGAAAATTACGATGAGACAATTCCAGCGGGAAAATTTAAGGTTTCTGGAATAGTTTATTATGGTAGTGCACAAAGTCGAGTACTAGTTAGTTTTGCAGATTTTTCCAGTCCTAGTTTTGAAGGAATAAATGTTGCAGACCAAAATGGGAAATTTTCGTTTTTAATTTCTGATACAGCAAAAATTGTAAAAATATCTTCTCAGTATAATGTTGATTTTAAAAATCTACAAAATGGAATTCATTATATTATTTCGATTTATTGCCCTCTAATCCAGGTAGAAGTTTGCAAACCAGTAATTTATGCGTATTCTGAAAAAAATATCGATTTTATAATCAATTTAAAAACTAAAGGAGAACTAACGTTTACCTATCCAAACCTTTCGGATGATAACTCGTGGAAAATGAAAACTGTAGAAAATGGAAACCTAATTTCAGAAGATGGTGCTAAATTTCCTTATTTATTTTGGGAAGCCAAACAAGATGCTTCAAGTTTAGATTTATCTAAAACAAGTTCAAATCAAATAATTGCTGGAAAAGATTTGGTTTCTTACTTTGAAAAAGAATTAACGAAGCTTGGATTCAACGCAAAAGAAAAAACGGATTTTATTACTTATTGGTGTCCAAAATTTAGTGAATCTAATATGGTGCAAGTTCAATTTTTTGTTGATGATAATTGCTCTGTTATTGGAGAATTGAACATAAGTCCAAAACCTGATAATTTGAGAAGAATATATGTTTTGTTTCAGACAGATATAAACATTATTACTGATTTTATTGCAAAACCTTTAAATGTAAAACCTTTTGACAGAAATGGCTTCACCGTTTTAGAATGGGGTGGAAGTGAATTGAAATCCTACGAAAATGGTAATCTATAAAATATTATAAAAACACATAAAATGAATTATTTGGTCACTTTTTTAGTCTTAACTATTTCTTTTACTTCATTTTGTAAAGAAAAGGGATTTTCTCAACCTTATAAAATTGAATCTGAAAATTATGATGAATCAATTCCTAAAGGAAAATTTAAAATTTCGGGAACTGTGTATTATGGTTATGGCAAAAATAAAGAAGTGTTGGGTTTTGCTAAAATTTCAACTTCAAATTTTCATGGAACATTGACAGATATTGATGGTAAGTTTTCATTATTAATTTCAGACACAGCAAAAATTGTTGGAGTTTTCTTTGCTGGAATTGAAAGTCTTACACTTGATTTTTCAGATTTTATAAATGGAAAACATTATGTTCTTTCAATTTATTGTACAGAAGCATTTGACGTTTCATTAAAACCTGTAATTTACGCTTATTCTGAAAAAGAAATTGATGTGGAGATGGAGCTTAATTATTTTGGAAAATTAACTTTTACATATCCACAAATTGAAAATAATAAGTGGCAATTTAAAACCAAAAATGATGGAACCTTAACGGATAAGAAAGGAAAAAATTATCCTTATCTATTTTATGAAGGCTTGTTAAGTGAAAAATTAAAGTTTTCTCAAGAAAAAGGACGGTATTTTGGAAATATTATAAAAAAAGACTCGATAATTAACTTTCTTGAAAAAACACTTTCAGAATTAGCTTTTAATGAAAAAGAACAAACAGATTTTATAACCTTTTGGGGACCAAGAATGAGCTCATACGAAAAAGTATTTGTTCAATTTTTAATTGGTGAAGAATATGATAAGATCTCAAGCTTAAAAATAAATCCTAAACCCGATAATTTAAGAAGAATTTACATTATTTTCTCAGAAATTTCAGATGCAAATTCTATTGACTTTGAATGTCAAAAATTCTATCCAATTAAAAGATCTGGCTTCACCGTTTTAGAATGGGGAGGAAGTGAAATTAAATCAATTGGTGCAAATGAATTATAAATGTTTAAAAACAAAAAAACGAACAAATTTAAGATTCGTCCGTTTTTTTGTTTTAGGTTTAATTTGTAGATTTTACATTTTTGGTAATACAACTTTGTCAATTACGTGAATAACACCATTAGATTGCATAACGTCGTAAGTTGTTATGTTAGCAGTTGAGCCATTTTCATCAGTAATAGTAATGTTATGTTTGCCATTCATCATTGCAGTCAATTTTCCACCACTAACTGTTGCAATCACAGCTTTTCCTTTTCCTTTTTCGATTGCCATTTTTATAGCGTCAAAATCCATTTTCCCAGCAACAACATGGTATGTTAATACTTTCGCTAAAGTTGCTTTGTTTTCTGGCTTCAACAAAGATTCTACAGTTCCTTCTGGTAGATTTTCGAATGCGTCATTTACTGGTGCAAAAACGGTGAACGGACCTGCTGTTTGAAGTGTAGCAACTAAATCTGCTGCCTTCACAGCTGCAACTAAAGTTGTGTGATCTTTTGAGTTTACTGCATTTTCAACAATGTTTTTCATTGGAAACATTTTTTCTCCACCAACCATTGTTTCTTGTGCGAAAACTGAAGCACTTAAACTTGTTCCTAAAATAATACTTGCTAATGTTAATTTTACTGATTTCATATTTTTGTTTTAAAAAGTTATGATTCAGTTACGACACAAATTTATCTTTGGATTTAATTTTGCAAATTTTTTATTTATCCTTTAATTAATAGAAATCTCATTTCTTAAATATATTCCCAACTTCTTTTCCAATTTTTTGAAGCGTTTCAACACCTTTTGAGATTGCTTCTGTAGAAATATCATCGTAAGTTGAAAAAGCATTTTCTGAAATTTCCTGTGAAGGATAAATCAAAATTTTGTCATTGCTTTCAAAGGCTTTTTCAATTTTAGGAAGAAACAAATCTGAATTGATAGAATAGGAAATTGAACCAGCCCTTGCATTGCACATAACAAGTAAATCAGTTTTTTCGATTCTGAAATTTTGTAAAAAGAAATCGTCTAATTCAACAATTTCAGTGTTTTTCAAGGAAAGAGAAATCTTGCGCTTTTCAGTATATATTTTGATTTTTTCAAACGTAAATTCGGTTGAGAAAACAAGTAAATCTAATTTTAATTCTTTACTCAATCTTAAAATTCTCTCCAACCAATTTGTAAAACCATTTTCTAAATCTGCAAAAGCTGGACAAATTAAAACGATGCGTTTTTTCTCTGAAAAAGATTTATCTAGTTGACAGAAAAATACTGTTTTTGGGCATACATCAAGTAAATGTCCACGCTCGTCACCGACCAAACGCATCAGCAAATTTGTATTGTTACTGTCATTCAAAATCACAATATCAGCAGCCAATTCTTTAGAAGTTCTCGCAATTCCACTCGATAAGTTGTGATCTATTGTTGCGATAGTATTCACTTTTATTTCTCCACTTGAAAAATGACGAATAATTTCATCCATGTGATTTCTAGAAGCTCTAATTCTTTTTTCAGCTTCAACATCATTTGCTAAAACGTTTACAACTGAGATGGGGTTTAAAACACTTTTATCAGTAATTAATATTGATAAATCTAATAAATTTTCATTCCCCTTTAATTCATTTGTAGCAACTAATAAATGCTGAGATCTTTTTGAAGGAGCATTTAATAATTCATCATCGGGAGTTTCTAGTAATAATTTTCTACCTGCATTTTCAGAGACAAATGAAGCAACCATACAAGTTATTAGAATCAAAATAATCGTTCCATTTACAATGTCGATTGAAAGTATATCTTTTTGATATCCAACCATGATAATCGCCAAAGTTGCTGCTGCGTGAGCGGTACTCAAACCGAAAATCACTTGACGTTCAGTTTTTGTCATTTTAAAAATCAGTTGTGTCAACAAGGCAGCAAACCATTTAGAAAATATCGCAAAAGTTGTTAAAACCCCTGCAACAACAAGTGGCCACCATGAACCTTGAAAAAGCACTTTTATGTCCACAACCATACCAACAGAAATCAAGAAGAAGGGAATAAAAATGGCGTTTCCAATAAAATCAATTCGATTCATCAGGGCGGAAGAATGTGGAATCAGCTTGTTTAATACTAATCCTGCCACGAAAGCTCCAATAATGTGTTCAATTCCAGCCATTTCAGCCAAGAAGGCTGCGAAAAACACGATAGATAAAACAAAAATATAATGGGAAGTTTTTTCACTTTCTAATTTACTAAAAAACCATCGCGCAATGCGTGGAATAAAAATAAACATGATGATTGAGAAAATTGTGAGTGAAGAAATCAATCTAATCCAAAAATCAGCATCTAATTTTCCTGTTGCGGCACTTGAAATAACAGCCAAAATTATCAAAACTGCTGTATCCGTTAAAATTGTTCCACCAATAGAAATAGCAACAGCTGGTCTTTTTGTAATTCCATATTTACTTATGATTGGATAAGCAACTAAAGTGTGAGTTGCAAACATGGAAGCTGTAAGTAAAGCCGCCATAAAATCCAGATTCAAAACATAATAACAAATTGGAAAGCCTAAAGTTATTGGAATGATGAAAGTTAGAAATCCAAAGGTAAAACTTTTTGTGCGGTATTTTTTAAATTCGTTCATATCTAGTTCTAAACCAGCCATAAACATTATGTAGAGTAGTCCAATTGTTGCAAAAAGTTTCATTGCTCCATCGGATTCCATTAATTTTTCTCCAATTAAATTAAAGCCTTTTGGTCCTATGATAACACCAGAAATGATCAATCCAATAATTGCTGGAATTCTCAATTTTCTTAAAACAATTGGGGAAAGTAAAATGATAAATAATATCAAAGAAAAAATTAAAACTGGATTTTTTAAAGGCAGTTGAAAAGCTTGTGATACATGGCTAAAAAAATCATCCATTTTTTGTACTTTTTAATTTTATGCAAAGATAAGATAAAATTGAGAAATTTAATCATTAGATTTGGCATTAATTAAGCTAAGTTTTTGTTTTTAAAAGATTACTGGTCTTTTATCTCAATTAATAATGTTTTGGTAATATAAAAGATTCTACTTAACTTATTTTTTTCCATATTCTTTGCGTAAATTTGCAAAGCAAACACAGAAAAAATAGTTTTCTTTTTCTACTAAATATTATCAGTATGCGTTTTGAATTAACAAAAGAATTTTTAGAAGAACTTCGATTAGAAATTAAAAAGCAAAATTCTGAGTGGATTATAGAAAAAGTGTTAGGATTACACTTTGCTGATATTGCTGAAATCATTGATGAATTAAATAATGACCAGGCAAAATACATCTATTATTTATTAGACGAAGATCAGCAAGCTGATGTTTTGATGGAATTGGAAGAAGAAGTGCGAGATCGCTTCTTGAAATCTTTATCTTCCAAAGAAATTGCTGATCAATTAGAAAACCTTGATTCGGATGATGCTGCCGATATTTTGGGAGAACTTACTGACAAAGAAATTCAGGAAGTAATTTCTCACATGGAGGATGACGATGCAGCTGAAGACATTGTTGATTTGTTGAATTACGATGAAGACACTGCGGGTGGTTTGATGCAGAAAGAATTTATTCAAGCAAATTTGGACTGGCCAGTTAATAGATGTTTAGTTGAATTGCGCCGTCAAGCTGAAGATGTTGAGCAAGTTTACACGATTTATGTTGTTGATAAATTGAATAAACTTGTTGGATTTTTATCGCTAAAAAGTTTGTTATTTGCCCAACCAAAATCAAAAATTAGTGACTTATATTCTCACAAAAATATCATTTCTGTAAAAACAACGGATTCAAGTGAAGAAGTTGCTCGGGTAATGGACAAATATGATTTGGTAACTGTTCCAGTTGTTGATTTTCAGAATAAATTGGTTGGACGCATAACCATTGATGATATTGTTGATATAATCAAGGAAGAGGCTGATAAAGATTTTCAAATTGCTTCTGGTATCTCCGAAAGGGTTGAATCTAATGCAAGTATTTGGCGTTCATCTCGTTCTCGTTTACCTTGGTTGTTGATTGGAATGTTTGGTGGAATTTTGGGTGCGCAAGTTATTTCATCCTTTGAAGGTGGAATTAGTGAAGTTCCTGCATTAGCATTTTTTATTCCATTAATTACTGCGATGGGAGGAAATGTTGGGGTACAATCTTCCGCGATTGTTGTGCAATATTTAGCAAAAGGAAATCAATTTACTAATATTTTTAAACGAGTTAGTAAAGAAGCGATGTTGGGTTTACTGAATGCAACTATATGTTCCTCCATTATTTTTGGTATTGCAACACTCTTTGAAAACACAACTTTGGCAATTGTTGTAAGTATTTCTTTGTTTGTTGTAATTGTTTTTGCGGCAATTATCGGAACATTGATTCCTTTGATTTTAAATAAATACAAAATAGATCCTGCTTTGGCAACAGGACCTTTCGTTACCACTTTAAATGACGTTATCGGATTGTTTATTTATTTTTCTGTTGGAATGTTGTTGTATCAAATGTGATTTTAAAGACTTAAGGATAAAAGACTTAAGGATAAAAGACATAAGACGAAAGACTTTAATTTTTGTTTGGAAAGAAATTAATTTATACTCAATAATTTTTTTAGCAAAAAAGTAATGTTATTTATTTGGATAATTTATCTTGTTTATTTATTATTGGATTTGGAAAAGGAGACCTTATTCAAAAATGAAAATTTTCGTCTTAAAAAAGATGAAATTTAAAATTGAATTTAATCGTTGGTAATAATGCAAAGGTGTTTTAAACCCTAGAAGGAGTATAATAAATATAAGCGGATTCAACTAAAATGTTCTTATACTTCTTATATGGTTAAATCTTCAAATGTTTTTACTTTAATTAACCGCTAAAGCATCTTGCGGAGCGGTTTTTCTTGACAATTCAAACTTGCCAATTTTGATAAAAAATCCTCCTTGTTTTTTATTTGAAGCTTTTGCAGTTCTTAAATCAACTTTTGTTTTGAATTTTTCAGAAACACCATTAGTAACAATTTTGGCTGGATTTTTCATTTCTGAAAATGCTAGATAAGATGATTCTTGCTCTTCAATCGTGTTATAAACACTTTTTTTATTGTTTTTAAAATTAGCTGCAAAATCTGAAGGAAAAACTTCAATTTCTTTTTTTCTGGAATCAATTTCAATTGTTACTTTTCGTACTTTAAGTTCAATTAAAGCAAGCGAATTATCTTCTAAGTTATGCTGAATCTCACTAGTTTCTAATTTGTGATAAACACCATTTTTCTTTGAAATAGTTGGGCCGAAAATTGATTTGCTATTTTTTTTATCAGAAATAATTCGCTTTATTATTGGGTATTCAATTTTAATTTTACGAGAAGCGACTAATTCACCAGAACTTAAATTTGGATTATTAGTTGGTATTGCAAAGAAAATAATTGCTAAAACCGCTGCAATTGAAATAAATTTACCATAAAGGGGAATAACAATTCCACGTTTTAATTTATTTTTTTCTGAATAAATAATTGTTTCATCAGGTGATAAAATTGTTTTTTTGTATAAAATAAATTCCGCTTGAAATTTTTTGTCTTTTGTAATGAAATCTTTTAACTCTGTTTGTTTTGTTGCGGCAAGCTGATTTTCAACAGAAGCAATCATGAAATTTTCGTAATTTTCTGCTGTAATTGTTTCTGTTTTATCAAAAACTTTTAGATTTTTAATAAAATTATTATCTAAAGATTCTAAGCTATTTTCTGAAGAAAAGCTCATTAAATTCTCGTCTTGAATCAAATCAGGATTTTCTTCCAGAAAAGTTAAAAAAGCACGATTTTCCACCTCATTTAAATTTCCTTCTAAGAAATCTAAATAAAATGCTTCGTAATTTTCTATGTTAATTAATAAACTCATGCAACTAAACTATGTTCTTTTAAATGTATTTTTAAACTTTGTCTTGCTCTAAAAATATAAACTTTCACTTGAGATTCTGTCAAGGAGGTAATTTCTGCAATTTCTTCGTAAGAATATCCTTCATAATCGCGAAGCAAAACGACGGATTTCTGAATTTCTGGCAAACGATTGAGCGCTTGATCCAATATAACTTTCAATTCATTGTTGTTACTTTCTGCATCAGCAAATGTGTCGGAAGCCTGAGTTTTGTCAACTAAATCAAAATCGGCACTTCTTTTTTCTTTTTTAACAGAATCAATTATTGCATGATAAGCTGTTGTGAATAAATAAGATTTTATTTTTTCTTGCTCGACTTCTTCGTGTTTTATCCAAACTTTCATGAACGTTTCTTGCACAACATCTTTTGCCAAAGCTTCATTTTTAAGGTGCTTCAAAGCAAAGCGATAAATATTATCGGCATATAATTCAACAGCTATATTGTATTCCTTTGCGTTCAATTAAGTAATTCTTGTCTTTAAGACTGACAAGTTACAAAAAAGTTACAGCACAAGATAAAAAAATCAACTTTTTTATCTAACTTGCGCTAATTATTTTGATTTATTCTTAATTTAAAGTCGATAAAGTATTGATTTTCAATGTTAAATTTATTTCAAAATTAAATTAAAATGCAATGATAAAAAATCGTTTTACACTATTATTTTCTTCGGTAATTTTCACAATATTGTGTCAATCAACTAGTTTTAGTCAACAAGATAGCACTTATGTTGATGGAAAATATTACAAAGGTTCAGAAATTGCCCAAGCTCAGGAAAGAGAAAAAAAAATGAATTTTGAATCCTATTTTATGCCAGGTTTAGCTTACACATTGTATCAACCAAAAATTTCGGACTCATTGGGTTTATTTTCTGGAGTTGCAGTTGATTATTTGATTATTAGCAATGTGAATCAAACTGATAATCATTCTGGCCCAAGTCATGTACAATGGTATGCGAAATTAAACATTATGAAAAGCGATAGAAAAGAAATTGGTTCGATGTTTATGTACACAACTGGCATTAATCTTTCATTTGAAAAAAATCCAAATAGATTATTTCTAATTCCTTTTTTCGGTTTAGAATTTGGTGGAATGTCTCAAAAACAATCAGGAACAACTGTTCAATTTACGCCAACTTTTGGTTTACATTTATTGGCTAAGAAAAATATTTACTTAAAAGTACATGGTGGTTATGTTTATCCTATTTCAAATTTTGAAAACATGCAAGGTTGGACAGCTCAAGCAGGATTGAATTTTGCACTTTGGTGAGAAAAATTAGACATTAAGACTTTAGGATATTAGGACATCAAGATAGATTTAATTTGGATACAAAATTGACTTAAACAGCTAATATAATTATGGAAATAAAAAAATCAGAATTAGAAATAAAAGCTGCTATTCAAATTCAAAAACCAATAGAGCAAGTGTTTGACGCAATTGTTGACCCTGATAAAATGTCATCTTACTTTATTTCAAAAAGTACAGGCAAGATGGAAGAGGGTAAAAATCTTGTTTGGAATTTCCCGGAATTTGTTGTTGATTGTCCAATTAGAGTTGGAAAAATTGAAGAAAATAAATACATTTCCTATTATTGGGATGGAGCAGAAAAGCGTGAACTTTTTGTTGAGATTTCCTTCTCGGAATTTGAAAATCATTCAACGATTGTTACTGTCACTGAAAAATCCATGCCGAACGATGAAATCGGAATTAATTGGTTAAAAGGAAATACAGAAGGATGGTCCAATTTTTTATGCTGTTTAAAAGCATATTTGGATTATGGTATCAATTTAAGAAAAGGTTCATTTGATTTTAAGTCAGATAAAAAATAGTAAATTTGTACTTGCAAAATTAATCTAAATGACATTTTTTATTTTAAGTATTTCTTCTTTTCAAGCTATCAATTTTACTTTAATGCTCGTTTTTTTATTCATCGCATTTAAGTATTTGGAATCTTTTTGGTCTTACAAAATAAGTAAACCATTCGCATGGGAAAAAGCAATCAAAGAAAAAAAAATCTCTAAGGAAGTTCTAAAAATCGAAAGAAGATACAAAGATAAAGTGCGACTATACAATTTGTGGATTCAAATTGAGCAATTAAAAAAGAGGCAGATTAAAGGTGCTTTTGCAGAATTGGGTGTTCATCAAGGAGAAACTGCAAAAGCGATTCATTTTATGGATCAAAGCAGAAAATTTTACCTTTTTGACACTTTTGAAGGCTTTGCAAAAGCAGATTTAGCGCAAGAAAAGCAAACAGACGAGCGATTTTCAACCGATATGTTTGCCGACACAAGTGTTGAAAAAGTGAAAAAATACATCAATGGAAATGATAATCTGATTTTCAAAGCTGGATTTTTCCCAGAAACTGCGAAAGGTTTAGAAAATGAAAAATTTGCTTTTGTGCATGTAGATGCAGATTTATATGCGCCAACAATTGAAGCTTTAAAATTCTTTTACCCACGATTAGAAAAAGGTGGAGTTATTATAATACACGATTATAATCACAACTGGGAGGGAATTCCAAAAGCGATTGAAGAATTCATACAAACAATTCCAGAATCTTTGCTTGAATTGACAGATTGGCAAGGAAGTGCTATGATTATTAAAAATAGCTGAATTTAAAATTGAGTCATTAATATTTATATTTTGATACTAATGATAGGATAATTTTTTTAAGATAGCAATTTGATTAAGCTCAAACATATCTTTCATCAACTTCCATAACATTTCCGCAAGATTTGCATGTTCTCATGTCTAATGAGCCATAAAACTCTCTAAATCGTGAGATAAAATCATGTTCAATATTTTCTAAAGGAAATTTATATGCCTGCAGTGGAAAATTACATTTTTCGCAGTACCAATTTAAACCATCAGTAAGATTTGTGCCTTTTCGAACTTTTTCGATTACCAAGCCAACTGTATTTTCGCCTCTGACTGGGTTATGTGGAATTCCTGCTGGTAATAAAAAAATTTCTCCTTCTTTGATTTGAAAATCTTTGGATTCACCGTCAATTTGAAGTTTTACTGTTATGTCACCTTCTATTTGATAGAATAGTTCTTCGCTTTCATTGTAGTGATAATCCTTTCTAGCATTTGGACCTCCGACAATCATGACGATGAAATCTCCTGCCTCTTTATAAAGATTTTTATTATTTATTGGTGGTTTAAGAAATTCTCGATTTTCTTCAATCCACTTGTTTAAATTAAAAGGTAATAACATAATTTGAGTATTTATAAATATTATCTAACTAACTGAAAAAGTCCCTCTCCTGATATTATTTCTCCGTTTAAAGCTTCACCAGTGTATGTGTAAAAATATGTTCCCGTACTAGCTTGATCATTATTTGTTGTCATACCATTCCACCAGTGATTGATTAAATCTCCTTCAAACATTACGTTCCCCCAACGATTAAGAATTATAAAGGTGAATGTTTTGAAATATTGTGGATCTAAAGTAAAGCCTTCATTAGCTAAATCCCCATTAGGTGTAAAAATATTTGGTAGATGTATTGTTGGATCTGCTATAACCTCAATTTCTAAAGTTGCAGTATCAGAACAAATTCCTTGAAAGGCAATTAATTCAATTGTATAGCTTCCAGAATTATTATAAGTTGAGGATTGATTAGAAATATCAACAGAATTATTGATGTCACCATTTCCAAAGTTCCAATCAAAAGAATTAGCATTTAAACTTGAATTACTAAAAATTACTGTTTGAGGCAAAGTTCCTACTATTGAACTTACCGAAAAATTAGCAACTACTTCATCCAAAACCTCAACAAATACACTATCGGCATCTTGACAAACGGCATCTTGAACAGAAAAATAATACCAACCACTTGTTAAATTTGTTGCAGAAAGCGCATTGTTAATTATAGGTCCATTAGCTCCAGGCCCATTCCATGTAAAGGTTGTGTTTCCAACATTTCCAGTAACACTTGCATTTGCAACACCAGTTGGAGCACAAAAAACAGAGCTTACTTGACCCATATTATCAATGTTTAATAGTTGATTTAAGGTCAATGTAACAGTTTCTGTTATGGTATTCCCGCAAATATCTGTTGCTGTAACATCAAAATTTTGACTTCCATTAGTCAATGCACTTACAGTGATTTGAGGGCCTGTACTTGTTGTGTTTGTCCATGAATAAGTATAAGGCACAAATCCATTACCAGCTGCAGCATTTAATGCAATTGAATTTGAAGGACAAGCAATCGTAACATCAGGAGCCACAATTGTTAATATTGGATCG
>CAMBRH010000084.1 GCA_945870115.1 Chitinophaga pinensis
ATCCTACAAAGGAAAATTTTGAGGTCTATTTAATCGATTTCGGTATGGCATTTTATCCGAGTGAACATCAAAATCGAAAGCTTATTTTTTCATTAGCCTATTCAGCGCCAGAAATTATTTTAAATGAAACTAAACTTGCAAATCATACAAGTGACTTGTTTTCCTTAGGAATCATGATTTACCAATTATTAAACGGGAAATTGCCATTTTCACATGAAAATCCAGCTGTTTTAACGAATTTACAACTCACCTACCCGATTCAAAAATCAAATTATATTCAAGAGGAATTATTTCAAATCATTGCAAAAATGTGCTTTAAAACGAGTTTTTCTAAACCACCTCATTTATTTTCAAAAGAAAAAATTCAAGAAAAATTAATTTTTGGAATTAATAAAAGGTATAATTCCCTTAAAGAAATCAATACTGAAATAGCAAAAATTCACTTTAGAGAAACATCCTTTATTCAAAAATTAATAGAAATCTTTTCGAATTCCAAAGTTAAATGAAAAGTACAAATTAGAATATTGTGTAGAAGAATTTGCAATTGTATTACTAGCCAATGCAATTAATTTATAATTCAATCCTGCATCTAAATATAAAGTTCCAAAGGCAAATGAATTTTTTAATCCACCATTTAACCCTACTGCAAAACCAACAAATGAAGCAATATTAGTTTCGCTATTTGCATTATGATACTTGGTTTTATCATATTCTCCAGCTTCAAATTGAACTTTATTAAATACTAAAGCCAAATTTGATCCACCATAAACACCAAAACCACTTTCATAACCATCTCCAAAATAATAACGCTTCCCAAATTCTAAAACTGAATAATTAAATTTCTCAACATTTTCAACTAATAAATTATATGGATTATCTAGTCCAGAAATACTTGAAACAAGCACTGAGTCTGAAAAAGACTTTTGAGAAGGCATGAATGAAAACCTAGCATACATTGTTTGCACATCATCATTACTGATTTCTCCTGAAAGATGAAAACCTGGATAAACACCTTCAACTCCAAACCCTTTTATGAAAGAAGGACCTGCAGAAAAACTAAACTGGGCAAAACTTTTTGTTACAGAAAAACTGAATATTGCGATAAAAACAAGGAATTTTTTCATGATTTCTAATTTGATTTTAACAAATATAATAAACAATAATGATATTCTTAAGTTTTTAACATAATTTTATACTTTAATTTATTAAACATGTCGATTTACAAATTTAACGGTTTTATTCCCGTTATTAAGGAGAGTAGTTTTGTTCATCCAAAAGCTTCTGTTACTGGAAATGTTATTATTGGAGAAAACGTCTATATTGGTCCTGGAGCAGCGATTCGAGGAGATTGGGGACAAATAATTATCGAAGATGGTTGTAATGTGCAAGAAAATTGCACCATTCACATGTTTCCAGGAACAACAACGATTCTTAAAAAAGGTGCTCACATTGGTCATGGCGCAATCATACACGGAGGAATTATTGGAGAAAATTGCCTTATCGGAATGAATTCGGTAATAATGGATGATGTGGAAATTGAAGCAGAATCCATAATCGGTGCTTTGTGTTTTGTTCCTGCAAAAATGCACATCCCAAAAAGAAGCCTTGTTGTAGGAAATCCAGCAAAAATAATCAAAGAAGTTTCTGATGAAATGATCGCTTGGAAAACGAAAGGAACAGATTTGTATCAAACTCTACCGAAAGAATGTCAAGATTCTCTAATAGAAGTTGAACCTTTGAGAGAAATTGAAGAAAATCGTCCAAGTCAAGAAAAAATGTTTGAAACGTGGGAGAAAGTTAAAAATGAACGATGAGTTATGAATTATGAATGTTAAGTTTTAAAATTTACAACTTAATATATGAGAAAATTTATTTAAGAAGAAAAATACTTATTCTGGTAAAACTTCAATAATTGCATAACAAATACTTACTATTACACCTAAAAAAACACCTAATGCTCTACTACCAGGGTCATTTAGTTTTTGATCTTTAATACGATTTCTCGTTAAGAAATTAGTGTCAACTACATTTTTTGACTCAGTAATAAATTCTGATTCATTTTCAAAGAAAACAGCAATTCCAGAATAATTGATTTTATTATATGTTTTTATTTTATCATATTTATCTGTATAAATTTCAGAAGTTACAGTCTTCTTTATTCCAACAATTGCATTTCCGCACATTTCATGAGCTTTTTGTTTCATTAAATCAAAAGTCATTTCAGCATCGTGATATTGATTTATCTCAATTAAACCTAATTTTTTATATGCGAAATTTGTATTTTCACCTTCAAAGAAAAGCAAGATATTTGTTGCTTTATTTTCGCAGTTATAATCACTTAAATTTATATATTTAACTGCACTTGAATACGAAATTGGATTACAAGAAGAAAAAACAAAAGCTATGTAAATCAATAAACATATTCGAGCCTTTTGTTGGGATGAAACTTTTCTCATAATCTATTTTAACAATAAATTAACAAAGTTTGTGCCACAAAAAAAAGGAAATCCATTTATGAATTTCCTTTACTATTTTTTATTTGAACTCTAAGCTATTCATAACTCATCATTCATAATTTATTACTAATTAAACAAGCATCATCACTGGATTCTCAATTAATTGTTTTAAGGTTTGCAAAAATGCTGATCCAATTGCTCCGTCAACAACTCTGTGATCACATGAAAGGCTTAATTTCAAGACATTTCCAGCAACAATTTGTCCGTTTTTAACAACTGGTGTTTCTTTGATTTGTCCTACAGATAAAATACAACCATTTGGAGGATTGATGATAGAAGTAAAATCTTCAATTCCATACATTCCTAAATTTGAAACGGCAAAAGTACCGCCTTGCATTTCTTCTGGTTTGATTTTTTTATCTCTTGCACGGCTAGCTAAATCTTTGATTTCAGCACCTAATTGAGAAATTCCTTTTGTATCAGCAAATTTAACTACTGGTACAACTAATCCTTCTTCAACCGCAACCGCAACACCAACGTGAATGTGATTGTTATAACGAATAGATTCACCCATCCAATCTGCATTAACTTTAGGATGTTTTCTTAAAGCGGCAGCAACAGCTTTGATTATCATATCGTTGAATGAAACTTTAACTCCATCAACAGAATTAATTGCTTTTCTAGCTGCAATTGCGTTATCCATGTCAACTTCCATTTTCAAATAAAAATGTGGAGCTGAGAATTTTGATGCAGATAATGTTTTTGCAATCGCTTTACGCATTTGCGAATTTGGAACCTCGGTAAAAGATTCAACTCCTGCTGGAGCAGCTTGAAAAGTTTGCGTCGCAGGAATATAAGGAGTATAATGGTCAATATCTCTTTTTACTACACGTCCACCATCACCAGTTCCTGATACTGAATGAATGTCAATTCCTTTGTCTTCAGCAATTTTTTTAGCCAAAGGCGAAGCAATTACCCTTCCATTTGAATTTGCAACTGGAGCAGAAACAGCAAGCGGAGCACTTGCCTCAACTTTCGTTTCAGCAACAGCTTTTGGAGCCTCAACAACTGGTGCTGGAGTACTAGTTTTTGCTTCAGTAACTGGAGCAACCACATTAGCAGCAGCTAAAATTGCATTCACATCTTCTCCTTCTTTACCGATAATTGCAATAATCGTATTTACAGGAACTGTTTTTCCTTTTTCAACGCCAATATGCAATAAAACTCCATCATAAAATGATTCGAATTCCATTGTTGCTTTATCCGTTTCGATTTCAGCTAAAACTTCTCCAGAAGCAACTTTATCACCCACTTTTTTGTTCCATTCAGCAACAACTCCATCAGTCATGGTGTCACTTAATTTCGGCATATATACTATTTCGGCCATTTTTTTTCTTAGATTAAAGACTTTAAGACGAAAGACATAAGACTTTATTTTTAGTATAAGTTTTATTCTTTTTACCTAAATCTATTATATTATTATTTTTTAAATTTAAGAATTAAAAGTTGAAAATTTTCATAAGAATTCTACTATTAAATTCATTCAAAATTCATAACTCAAAATTCATAACTATTTTTAGTATTCTTTGATGAACGGATAATCAGCTTGCGTATAAACATCTTCATACAATTCATGCGCTTCTGGATAAGGAGAATTTTCAGCAAATTCAACTGCTTCTTCCACTTCTTTCTTAACCCATTCTTGAATTTCTGTGATTCCAGCTTCTGTCAACCAATTGTTTTTTTGAATCATTCTTAAACAATGTTCAATTGGATCTTGTTCCATCCACTCATTTACTTCGTCTTTTGAACGGTATTTTTGTGGATCAGACATTGAATGACCTTTATATCTGTAAGTTCTGATATCCAATAAAGTTGGTCCATCACCTCTTCTAGCTCTATCGCATGCTTCAGCAATTGCTTCATGAACCGCTTCTGGAGACATTCCATTTACAGATTTTGAAGGCATCTCGTATGAAAGACCAATTTTAGATAAATCCAAAACATTTGTTGTTCTTTCAACAGATGTTCCCATGGCATAATTATTATTCTCAATAATAAAAATAACTGGTAATTTCCATAACATTGCCATGTTGAAAGTCTCATGCAAAGCACCTTGACGAACAGCACCATCACCCATTGAAACAAAAGCTACATTGTCTGTACCATTATATTGTTCAGCAAAAGCAACACCTGCTCCCATTGCAATTTGAGCACCAACAATTCCATGTCCACCCATGAAGTTTTTCTCTTTATCAAAAAAGTGCATTGAACCACCTTTTCCTTTAGAGCAACCAGTTGTACGACCATATAATTCAGCCATTAAAACACGCGGATTAGACCCCAAGCCTAAAGCATGAGCATGATCTCTGTACGCCGTCATGTGTTTATCAGTTGGACGTGAAGCACTTACCGTACCAGCAACAATTGCTTCTTGACCGATGTATAAGTGACAAAATCCACCAAATTTTTGCTGAATATATAACATTCCTGTTTTATCTTCAAATTTACGCATCAAAAGCATATCCTTATACCATTTGATATACGTTTCTTTTGAAAATTTTGAAGTAGAAGCTGATTCGCTTTTTTTAGTTGATTTACTTGGTTTCAATACTGCTTTCGTTGCCATATTTTTTCGCTATAAGAGACGCAAATATAAGAATGAAGAATTTAAAAATCAATTCTTTTTGTACTTTTTTAATATTTATTTTATTAATTATTTTGTTAAATCGATTTTTAACAAGTGTTTACTTAGTGTATAAGGGACACTAAACTCAACTTGACCCACTGCATAAGGTCCAATTTCATATGTATTAAATAAAAAATTTATTCCATTTTCAGTGAAATAAAAATTATCATTACAAGAGAATTTATTGTTTTCGAACCAAAAACCTAAATCTTCAAAGTTTTCAGAACCTAATTCTAAAGCGATTCTAAATTCTTTTTCAGCAATTTCATTAAATTCATCTAAATTGGAAACAATATCAGAAAGTTTTAATTCTTTTCCTGTTTTTTTATCAAAAGAAATATATTGTTGATAGGTATTTCCGTGGGCTCCACCTGTGAAAGTATAAATGAAATTTGACAAGGTGATGAAATTTTCATCTTGTTCTAAGACTCTGCAATCAACATCATACGCCCAAAGTGAGCTGTATTCTGCATCAGAATAATCTTGAAGGGCCTGCTTATGAAAGGAATCTAAACAAGAAACAAAAAATTGATTAGAAAGTTTTACTTCCTTTTTCTCTAAATCCTCAAAATTGCTACTTAAAAATACAAAATGTGCAATTGTTTGATTTACAGAATCTTTCCAAATAGAATCCGCTTTCAAATAATATTGATAGTGTAAAGATAAAACAGATGTATCCGCTGAATTTTGTGAAATCATCATGCGAGAAATGGTGGAATCTCGCATGGTTTTTTCCACAATAATTTCAGGAACAGTAAGAATTTCTCCCTTACTTTTTCTAAAAAAGCAAGAATTTAAACCTAAAATTCCGAGTAAGAAAAAAAACAGGTACTTTCTCATTCCATTCCAAATGGGAAAATTAATAAATCACTTATTTTATCAAAAATAAATGTTTTGCCTGACTGTGAAACCAAGGAAATTTTGATTGATTTTTCTTGTCGCATTTGAGATTCTGCAATAACTTGTCTGCAAGATCCACAAGGTGAAAGGCAATCATCAGCTTGAATTAAATCTCCCTTTGCAACAATTGTAATTGATTTTATGCTTTCATTTGGATGATTTGCACCAACAAAAAATAAAGCAACTCTTTCAGCACAAAGCCCAGAAGGATAAGCAATATTTTCTTGATTATTTCCCGAAATTATCTCTCCATTTTCAAGCTCTACAACTGCTCCTACGTGAAATCTAGAATATGGTGCATATGCCTTTTCAGCGATTTCATATGCTTTAGAAATAAGGTATTGTTGGTGAGAATCTAATTCATTGTAATGATTTAATTCTGTGTAATTTATCGTGATTGATTTGTTCATCTAAAAAAAATTGGGGAGCAAATATAAGTATAAATTTAAGAATTTCTAGCAGTAATAAAAAAAATGCTAATTTTACTATCTAATTTACTTAATCCATTTGAAATTGAAATTTTATTTTATTTTTTGTTCTTTGTTTATTCTCGCGAATAATTCATTGTTTTCGCAAGAAGATAAAAAA
This sequence comes from Chitinophaga pinensis, assembly GCA_945870115.1. Lineage (GTDB taxonomy): Bacteria > Bacteroidota > Bacteroidia > Flavobacteriales_D > Crocinitomicaceae > M2408. The sequence goes on from CAMBRH010000084.1 coordinate 6,634, forward strand.
AGCGGTATCTTTCCTGATTCAATAGGGAATCTTGTTGATGCTTTTTCTACTGAAGTTCTCTATACTGCTTATGTGATTAACCCTGACGGAATGAATTATTGGGAAAAACAAGATTCTATCAATCAAGCATTCGGTAAATTAATTTATGGTGGAAAAATTGAGGTAATTGAGGAATTAAACGACTGGATTGCCATAAAAATCAGAATAAATCGAACTCTAAATGTTTCAGGAAGTTTTATTGCCAGATTTGCAGATGAAAAAATGTTTGTTTTAAAAAAAGACATCGGAAAATTATCAGAGATTAAAGTACCTATTGATCAAATAAAAAAAATTTCCTCTAAAACAATCAATAATTCAAAAACTGTTTTTGAAGAAAATACTTTTTTAGATTCATTATTTCATTTTGAATATGTAAACAAGGAAGAATATGAAGCACAAAAAAATAATTCAGAAAATTTAATTGTAAAAAACGAGGAAATCAAAAAAGAGAATGGTTTGTTAAAATTGAAGCTAAAAAATGGCACTAAAGAATTTCAAGACAACCCTTCTTTTAATGATAATATTCAGATTTTCAGTTTTTTAGGAGAGGTATCTTTTTTAAATTCCTTTGCAATTTCTTGTATGCTTTATGAAAGTATAGAATACAAATTTATAAATAAAGAAACGGGTGAATTTAAAGCTGAATTTAATGATTACCCTAAAATATCGCCCGACAAAAAACACATTATCAGTTTATATTCAAGTGTTTATGAAAAAATGACTTTATTAACTTTTTACTCCATAGAAAAAGAAACAATTGTCAAACAAGTTGAATATGAATTTCCAAATTGGTTTTCATCTATTAAACACGATAAAATATTTTGGTCCAAGAACAATGAACTCTATTTACCACTTGTCTCAAGCTAGGTAATTTGGGATGAAAATGGGGATTTCAATGAGAATTTCCAATACCTGAAAATCACTATCAAATGAAGTTATTATTATTTTTCTTTTTTATTCAAATAGCTAGCAGCTTTTCTCAAAACAACTCAATCGAACTTCTTCAAAAGGAAAGAGAATTACACCAAACAGAATTTGCTACAAATGTTTTAGACTCCACTGAAAAAGCTAATTTTCATGGTATTTGCTATTTTGAAATCGACACCAACTTTGTAGTGGAAGCAAAATTTACGCGCAAAAAAGGTAAAAAATTCATCATGCCAATGTCAAAAGTACGCGTTGTTTATTATCGAAAATATGGTGAATTAAGTTTTACAATAAATGATACAATTTGCATTTTAAATCTATACGAAAACCTCAGTTTAAAAGGAAAAAAAGAATTCAAGGATTACCTTTTTCTTCCTTTTAAAGATAACTCTACAGGGAAATCAACTTATGGCGCTGGACGCTATTTAGACGTTTATAAATCTAAAAATAACACTTGGCTTATTGATTTCAACAAAGCTTATCATCCATATTGTGCTTATTCTGAAAGGTATTCTTGTCCACTTGTGCCAGCAGAAAATACGATTCCAGTGGCGATTTTAGCAGGTGAATGTTATGAAGGAAAACATTGAATTGAAATCCTTTTCAGTCTAATTTTTTCTTTGTAAATTTGCACTTCCTATGATTCAATATAAAAAAGTTGCATTTTACACCTTAGGTTGTAAGTTAAATTTCTCAGAAACTTCAACAATTTCTCGTCTTTTTGAAGATGCAGGTTTTGCGAAAGTTGATTTTGAGGAAACTCCGGATATTTATGTTATAAATACCTGTTCTGTTACTGAAAATGCGGACAAAAAGTGTAAACAATTAGTAAAAAAAGCATTAAAAATTAATCCAAATGCTTTTGTGACGATTGTTGGTTGTTTTGCACAATTAAAACCAACCGAAATTGCACAAATTCCAGGAGTAGATTTAGTTTTAGGAGCAAATGAAAAGTTTGACATTCTTTCCTATTTAGATAAAACAGATAAATTAGAAGAAACAAAAGTTTCCTTTAAAAACATCAAAGAAACGCAGGATTTTATTCCATCTTTTTCCTACGGTGATAGAACGCGATCATTTTTGAAAGTTCAAGATGGCTGTGATTATTTTTGTACTTTTTGCACAATTCCATTAGCGAGAGGAAAAAGTAGAAATGCCACAATTGCAGAAACATTAGTTGAAGCAAGAAAAATTGCGCAAACAGAAATCAAAGAAGTTGTTTTAACTGGCGTAAACATTGGTGATTTTGGTCAAGGAAATAAAGAAAATTTCTTTGTATTAATTCAAGAACTGGATAAAATTGAAGGAATAGATCGTTTTAGAATTTCTTCAATAGAACCAAATTTACTTTCAAATGAAATAATTGATTTTTCATTGGGTAATTCGCAGCGTTTTGTTCCACATTTTCACATTCCGCTTCAAGTTGGAAATGACCGAATTTTGAAAGCAATGCGTCGTAAATACGAACGTTCATTGTACGCTGAACGAGTGACACAAATAAAATCCTTACGTAAAGATTGCTGTATTGGAGTTGATGTTATCGTTGGTTTCCCGGGTGAAACAGACGAAGAATTTATGGATTCTTACAATTTTATCCGTGATTTAGACATTTCTTACATTCATGTTTTCACTTATTCTGAAAGAGCAAATACAGGTGCGCCAAAACTAGGTGAAGCCGTTCCAATGGAAAAACGCAGAGAAAGAAGTAAAATGTTACACATTCTTTCAGATAAAAAGAAACGTGCTTTTTATGAAGAAAATTTAGGCTCAACAAGAACAATTTTATTTGAAGCTGAAGAAGATAACGGAATGATGTACGGCTTCTCAGAAAATTATGTGAAAGTAAAAATTCCATTTAATGAAAGCTTGGTTAATTCATTTCAAAAAGTGAAATTACTGGAAATTGATCGAGATGGAATTGTGAAGGTGGAGGTTTTAAATTAATTGATTGAAACAATTTCCCAAAATTCTTGTTTACTAGATATGTTTTAATTTGTGTATATTTGCACCCATAAAAACATCTCTATTTGTTTTACAGCCATTAAATTTTATGGTATTTGTAAGCTGATAATTTTTAAAGCTTACGAAAAATACTACCAAAATTTAAAAATCGCTCATTTGATTGAGTGAAAATTGTAAAATAAACTATGGCAATCTTAATTTTCTTAGTAATACACTGGTATTTATCTTTATTCTGTCAAACATTTTTTCTTCACAGATATGCAGCTCATGCAATGTTTAAAATGTCTCCTTTTTGGGAAAAATGTTTCTTTATTTTATCCTGGATTGCGCAAGGTTCATCTTACTTAAGTGCGTATGCTTACGGAGTAATGCACAGAATGCATCATACTTTTGCTGATACAGAAAACGATCCTCATTCTCCAAAATACGACAAAACCTTATTTTCAATGATGTGGAGAACGAAAGGCGTTTACACTGATATTTTCTACAAAGAAATTGAAGTTGAAAATCGTTTCACAGAAGATGTTCCTGAATGGTTTGCTTTTGAGAAAATCGCCCATTCTTGGCTGGCTAGACTTATTTGGGCTGCTGCTTACATTACTTTTTACATCTTTTTTGCTACTGAATGGTGGATGTATTTATTCTTACCAATGCATTTTGTGATGGGACCACTTCACGGAGCTGTTATCAATTGGTTTGCGCATAAATATGGTTATAGAAACTTTGAGGTAAAAGATACATCGATGAATATATTACCATTTGACTTTTTAATGTTAGGTGAAGGCTACCACAACAACCATCATCACAACAGTGCAAGTGCAAATTTTGGACACAAATGGTATGAAATTGACTTAGTTTATCCAATAATTTTATTGTTTGATAAGATTAAAATTATTAAATTAAAATCTTAATTTTGTATTTTAATGGAAAAAATAATGGAAAATTTTGATGACATTCGACCTTACAACGATTCAGAAGTTGCTTCAGTTATTCAAAAATTAATCAATAACAAAGAATTTATTAATGTAATTTCGGGATTTCAAATACCAAAATTAAAGAAATTTTTTCCTCTATTAGCAAACATTTTGGTTAAAAATGGACTTAAGAAAAGACTTTTAAATATAAAATCTATCGCTCAAGTTCAAAATCAAGTTTCAACTTATGTGAAAGGAGTTTTAGACAAATCTTCTAATGGAGTCACAGAAACTGGTCTAAGTGATTTGTCGAAGGAAAAAGGATATTTATTTGTTAGCAATCACCGAGACATAGCGATGGATCCAGCTTTGATAAGTTATTTATTGCACAAAGCTAAATTGAGAACTGTTGAAATTGCCATAGGAGATAATTTATTGAAAAAAGATTATGTTTCAGATTTAATGCGTTTGAACAAAAGTTTTATTGTAAAACGCTCAGCAATTGGGAGAGAAAAATTATTAGCGACAAAAAAATTATCTCAATACATCCATTTTGCTATTGAAAATGGAAACAATGTTTGGATTGCACAAAAAGAAGGACGTGCAAAAGATGGTTTGGACAAAACAGATCCAACAATCATCAAAATGTTTAATATGGGAGCAAAAACTGTTGATGAAAATGGAAAATCAAATTTAAAAGAAGGAATCGACAGTTTGCACATTATTCCCGTTTCAATATGCTATGAATACGATCCATGTGATGCGATGAAAGCACGGGAACTATTTGAAATCGAAAAAAATGGTTTCTTTAAAAAGGATGAAAATAGCGACATCAAAAGTATTTCCGCTGGAATTGAAGGCAATAAAGGTAGAATTCATTTAAGTTTTGGTAAGGAAATTATTGCACAAGAATCTGATGCAGTTGTGATTGCGAGTCAATTAGACGAACAAATAATTAAAAATTACAAATTATTTCCCTCTAATTATTTGGCTTATGAAATCCTTCAAAAGCAAAATCCCAAACTTGGTTTGAGTTTAGAAAATTTAGAACTTAATCTAGACGAAATAAATTCTAAAAGAGCCGAATTTGATTCAAGAATGAATCATTTTGATGAAGAATTAAAGCCGTTTATTTTAAAAATGTATGCAAATCCAGTTTTTAGAAAACTTGATTTTTATAAAAGTTAAAAAATCAAAATATTTAAGAAAAATGTATTTTGAATTAAAAAAATGAATACTTTTAGGCACAACATTTATAAAAAAATCTCTAAAACAAATTTTTATGAATACTAAGACCACCGAAGGAGTAAAAATTTCTGTTCAGCCAGTTTACAATAAGAAATTATCTTTTATTGAAGAAAATTCTTTTGTTTTTGAATATTACATCACTATTCAAAATTCAAATTCAGATAAAGTGCAACTTCTGTCAAGAGAATGGTTTGTTTATGACACTTTGGGTGAATCTTCAACAATTAAAGGATTGGGAGTTATTGGAGAGCAACCAATTTTAAAAATGAATGAAACGCATTCCTATAAAAGTTATTCTGAATTAAAAAGCGAAATGGGATATATGGAAGGTTTTTACACTTTTATAAATTTAGAGACGCAAAAGAAATTCAAAGTTAATATTCCAAGATTTATGTTAATTTTTCCTGGCAAGTTGAATTAACTATTTTT
>CAMBRH010000085.1 GCA_945870115.1 Chitinophaga pinensis
ACCAATATTTCCGAATGAGTTTCAATACAAATTTATTTAGTTGAATTTTTAAGATCTAATATTTAATTTAATTCTTTCAATTTTAAATCTATTTGTTTTACCAAATTTACAAAATCTTCTTCAGCATGTGCATCATTCCTGAAAATAAAATCTGCTTCCTTTAGGTAAGGATGTAAATAATTTTCATAGCAAGGCAAAACATGATTTTTCCATTGATACATGATTGCGTCATGCGAATAACCTCTGGTTTCTTGGTCACGATAAAGCCTTCTATCTAATTGTACATCTAAATCAACGTCCACAAAAATTGAAAAATCCAACATTGCTTTGACTTTTTCATAATGAAAGGAGAAGAGTCCTTCTACAATTACTAAGTCAGAAGGATTTATTGTTATTAAAACATGTTTATCAGGTGGTGCATTAAAATGATATTCAATAATCTCAATTGGTTCACCGTTCTTTAAACTTTCTAAATCCCTAACTAGTTTATCTTCATTTAGTGCTGTCGGTAAATCAAAATTTACATGCCCGTTTTCATCAACTTGTTGATTTTGAATAGTTTTATAATAGTTGTCCATTATGAAAACCGAAGGTGACATAGCTTTATAATGTTGAGACAGCCTTCTTAAAAGAGTTGTTTTACCTGAACCGCTTCCACCACATATTCCAATTATCATAACTAACAAATTTGATTGTAAAGTTAAACTTTTTCTATTTATTTGAAAGTTTTAAACGAATTTTTCACTTTTTTTCAGTATTTTAAAAATTATTTAATAATTTCACAAACCATTTGGAATTCTATCCGTTTATAAAATTAACTATATTTAAAAAACTCACATGAAGCAATTTTTTTTCTTTTCTGCTTTGCTAATTTTATTTTCTTTTACCAAAAGTGAAGAAATTACAGTTCAAATTGGAGACACCGTATCGTTTAATAATAAAGCCTATTTAAATATAAATAAAAAGTCAATCACCTTAGAAAGTCAAATTGAAAAAAATGGTTTGATTATAATATTTTCTTGTAATACTTGTCCATTTGTAGTAGGGAATGATCAATTTGAAGGTTGGGAAAAACAATACGACAAATTATTTTCCTTAGCAAAAGGGGCTGAAATTGGTTTGGTATTGATTAATTCAAATGAAGGAAAGCGTGACAAAGATGACTCATTTAAAGCAATGCAAAAACACGCTAAAAAAGTTGGCTACAAAATGCCTTATTTAGTTGATGCTAATTCTGAATTGGCCAATCAACTTTCAGCTAAAACAACTCCTCACGTTTATGCTTTTAACCCTGAAAGTAAATTAATTTACACAGGTTCGATTGATAATTCTTGGGATTCTAAAAGAGAAAAGACAATTCCTTACTTAGAAAATATTATCTCAGAAATGAAAGCAAATGGAATTATTTCTACAGAACCTTCTGTGCCAAGAGGATGCAGTATTAAAAGAGTGAAATAATTATGAATCTCTTTGTCCTAAAATCTAAAAAAATCTTAAAACAAAACAAAAACAAAAATATACAATGAAAATAAATCTACGTAAAATTGCTTTTTTAAGCTTTTTAGCTTTAGCAGGAAATTCTATTCAAGCGCAAACGCAAAAACTTGGAAATCCTAAAAGTTATAGTGATAAAATTAGTTCTGTAAAATCAGGATTTTTGCTTCCTGAAATAAATAATCAAGCAGAATTAGAGTATTATAACAACGAAGCTGCTGCATCTGGATTAAAACTGATGCAATATGGGAAAGCAATTGAAACGAATATTAACGTTTTTGAGCAAGCAAAAAAAACATTATTGCCAAATGGAGATAATTTATATCAATTTATGGTAGAATCTTCAAATGCAGTTTCTTTAAATTTGATTTTTAGTCAATTCCATTTAAAAGAAGGAACATTGATGTATGTTTTTTCTGCTGATAAAAGCTCATTTATTGGTGCATATACAAGTTTAAATAATAACGTTTCAAATGAACTTGGAACAGAATTATTGTATTCAAATAAAATTATTGTAGAAATACAAGAACCAAAGTTAAATGAAAACCAATCACAATTGACCATCGGAAAAGTGATTCATGGATTTATTAATTTGGATGATCACATTGAAAAATCATTAAATTCATCAGGAGATTGTAACATTGATGTTAGTTGTCCACAAGGTTCTGGATGGGAAATTCCAAGAAACGGTGTGGCGATGATGGTAAATGGAACTGGTGGTTTTTGCACTGGTTCAATGGTAAATAATACTTCAGGAGTTTTAATTCCTTATTTTTTAACTGCAAATCACTGTGGGTCAAACCCTGGTTCATGGGTTTTTCGTTTCAGATGGGAATCTCCAGTTGGTCAATTTGATTGTGGAACAAATGTTGCATCAGGAAATGGCCCAGAAAACATGAATGTGAATGGCGGTGTAACAAGAGCTTCTTACTCTCCTTCGGATTTTCATTTGATCGAACTTAACACTGCTCCCAATGTTGCTTGGAATGTAAATTACAATGGTTGGAATAGATTAGATGTTCCACCAACTTCTGGTGCTGGGATTCATCATCCTGATGGGGATATTAAAAAAATTGCAGTAACAACAACTCCTTATACTACAAGTTCTTTTGGCGGTTCACCGATGAATCACTGGCATGCGATTTGGTCTGAAGGTGTTACGGAGGGAGGTTCTTCTGGCTCTCCACTTTTTGATCAAAACCGAAGAATAGTTGGTCAACTTCATGGAGGAGCTTCTGGATGTTTTTCAAGCGATCAATCTGATGAATATGGAAAATTCAGTGCATCATGGATTGGTGGAGGAACGGCTTCAAGTCGCTTAAGTGATTGGCTAGATCCGCAAAATACGGGAGTAGATTTTATTGATGCCGATGTAACAAATAGTTTAGATCCCTTTTTTGCTGGTAATGTTATTGGAATTGAAAACACAATTTGTTCAGGTGATATTCAGCCAAAAGTTATTTTAACAAATGGTGGTAGTAATTTGATGACTACCGCAACAATTAATTATTCTTTAAATGGAACAGATTATGTATTTGATTGGACAGGAAGTTTAGGCTTATACGAATCTGACACTGTAACTTTAAATTCAGTGACACTTGCCTCTGGAAATTACACCTTAATTGTTGAAGTTTTAAATCCAAATGGAACGATTGATGAAAACATGAATAACAATGTTTTGACAAAAACATTTAACACAATTGTTGGAGGAGTAGATTTAGTTTTAACCTTAAACCTAGATTGTTATTCAAGTGAAACTTCGTGGGAAATTGTGGATCAAAATAGCGTTTCCTTGTTTCAGGGTGGATCATATTCCGAGACGTTTCCTGTTACAAATTCTACTATAAATAGAAATGTTTGTTTAGTAGAAGGACAATGTTACGATTTCTTTATCCGCGATACTTATGGTGATGGTATGACGAGCAATGCTAATAATTGTGAAGATGGTAGTTATTATTTAAACAATTCAAATAACGATACTTTGGTTCAGTTAATTCAAAGCGAAGCGAATTTTCTCTTTGAAAACGTTAAAAATTTCTGTGTTGGAAGTTCTAATTTGATTGATGCAGCGCTGATAAATTCAGTTTTAGGAATTGAAAATTTCATTTGTACTTCAACAATTCAACCTGAAATTATTTTATTAAACAGCGGAAACGTTGACTTAACAAGTGCTACAATTAATTTTAATTTAGATGGCACAGATTATACTTTTAACTGGTCAGGAAATATTCCATATGGAGAATCTGATACTGTGACGCTTCAATCTATTGCTGTTTCTGGATCGACGCATTTATTTACTGCAACAGTAAACAATCCTAATGGAAATGTGGATGGAAATTTAACAAATAATGATGTAACTAAATCTTTCTCTTCAATTGTTGGAGGAACGAATTTAGTTTTATCAATGAATTTAGATTGTTTTGCAGTACAAACTTCTTGGGAAATTGTAGATCAAAATTCAACTAGTTTATTCCAAAGTCCTGTATATGATTCGCAAGCAACACTATACACAATGACTCATAATGTATGCTTAAATAATGGCTGCTATGATTTTAAAATCTATGATTCAAATAATGATGGCTTAACAAGCGCAACGTGTGATTCAGGAAGTTACTCACTTAATTTACAAAACAATACTGTTGTAGTTCAATTAACGCAAGCGGAATCAAGTTTTGGAAATTCAAATACTAAAAATTTCTGTATTGGAAATACTGGTTTAGCAGATTTAACTTCAGAAAACCAAGTCTCTATTTACCCAAATCCATCAGCTACAGAATTTAATATAACCTCAAAGCAAGAGATTTTAGAAATTGAAATCTTGGATTTAGCAGGAAAATTAATTGTTTCAAAAGCAAACATTCATTCAGTAAATTATAAAACGGATTCTAATTTGAACAATGGAATTTATTTAGTTAAAATTAAAACTGAAAATGGAACTTCTATTCACAAAATTGTGAAGAAATAAATTTGAAATTATAATGTTTTTAAGCCGATATCATTTATTTGATGTCGGTTTTTTTGTGAAAATTAGTTTACTCAATATTTTGAGTAGTTTTACTCAGTGTGTTGAGTAAACTTTTAAAGTGTTAAAAAATAAGTGTTTATGTTGTTTAAATTTGAATCCTTTTGATTTGTTTTGAAGAGAAAATTGACTTTTTAAAAAGATTCTACTAAAATAAACATTCCCTCAAAAAACTTTTGCTAAAACGATATAATTTTACTACTTTTGCACTCTCAAAAACGGTAAAAAAAATAAGATGTCTCAAGGTATTAAAATATTTGCTGGTCGTGCTTCAATTTCAATTGCTGAAAAAATAGCAAAATCTTATGGTACACACCTAGGAGATGTTAAGGTTCAGGAGTTTAGTGATGGCGAATTTCAACCTTCTTTTGAAGAAACAGTTCGTGGTCAAGATGTATTTATTGTACAATCAACTATTCCACCTTCTGACAATTTATTTGAATTATTGTTAATGGTGGACGCTGCAAAAAGAGCTTCTGCTAGAAAAATTGTTGCTGTAATTCCTTATTTTGGTTTTGCACGACAAGATAGAAAAGACAAACCAAGAGTTGCAATTGGTGCAAAATTGGTTGCAAATATGTTGATGGCTGCTGGAGTAAATCGTGTTATTACGATGGATTTACACGCAGATCAAATACAAGGATTTTTTGAAGTTCCAGTTGATCATTTATTTGCATCTACAATCTTTTTTGCTGAAATTGAGAAATTAAATACAGGGAATTTAATCATGGCTGCGCCAGATGCTGGTGGAACAAAAAGAGCAAATTCTTACGCTAAAAAATTAAACATTGGTTTGGCAATATGCCACAAACATAGAAAAGTTGCCAACGAAATTGCTGAAATGACTGTGATTGGTGATGTAAAGGGAAAAGACGTTATCTTAATTGACGACATGTGTGATACTGCAGGAACCTTAACAACTGCTGCAAATTTATTCATGGAAAAAGGAGCTTTAAGTGTGCGTGCATTTTGTACACATGCAGTTCTTTCTGGTCCAGCGTACGAAAGAATTGAAAGTTCTCTCCTTACAGAATTAATAGTTACAGATACAATTCCATTAAAAAAAGCAAGTAGCAAAATACGTGTTTTACCAACACACGAACTTTTTTCAGACGTTATCAAAAGATTGATAAACAATGAATCAATAAGTTCACATTTTATAATATCGTAAATGACATTGCTCTGATTATAAAAGTCAAAGCATATTAATAAATAAAAATAAACAAAAATGAAAGTAGCACAATTGAGCGGTTCGTTACGTACGAGCGTAGGAAAGAAAGATGCTAAGGCGTTGAGAAATGAAGACAGAGTACCATGTGTATTATATGGTCAAGGAACACAAACTCATTTTTCTGCAGCTAAATTAGACATCGAAAGATTGGTTTTCACTCCAGAAGTGTACCAAGTTGAAATTACAGTTGATGGAAAAACATCAAAATCAATTATCAAAGACTTACAACAAGATCCAATTAAAGGAACAGTAAGACACATTGATTTTTATGAATTAGATGATACAAAACCAGTTAAAGTTGGTTTGCCAGTTCGTTTAACAGGTGCATCTCGTGGTGTATTAGCTGGAGGTAAATTATTACAAGTATTTAGAAAATTAACGGTTGTTGGTTTACCTAGTGCACTTCCAGAAGCAATTACTATTGATATTTCAAAATTACGTATTGGTCAATCAATCCGTGTTGGAGCAGTTGAAACAGAAGAAATGAAATTTTTGGAAGCAAAAAATGCAGTTGTTGTTTCAGTGAAAATGGCTCGTGGTGCATCTAAAGGTGCTGACGATGATATCGAAGATGAAGAAGAAGAGGCTTAATTTTAGCTTTATAATATTAAAATCCCGATTTGATTCATTCAAATCGGGATTTTTTTTGAATAATTGAAAATATTGATTTATAAATTCATTTTTTTTTCTAACTTTGTTGAACTTAATGATAAAACAAAAAAAAATAGCGGTAATTGGCGGAGGAAGTTGGGCAACAGCTTTAGTTAAAATTTTGACACATAATTTAGACTGTGTCAATTGGTGGATGCGCTCAAGTGAAGCAGTTGAACACATAACTAAGTTTAAACATAATCCAAAATATTTACAGTCAGTTGAATTTGATTTAAACAAATTGGAAATATCTACTGATTTAGAAGCAATGATTAAGCCAGCAGATATCGTAATTATTGCTACCCCTTCTGCTTTTTTATATTCTTTATTTGATAATATTTCTCCAAAATTATTTGAAGGGAAGGTTGTTTTTTCAGCTGTCAAAGGAATTATTCCAGAACACAATGCAATTCCTGCTCGTTTTATTCATAAATCTTTAGGAGTTCCCTACAGTAAAATTGGAATTATTTGTGGTCCTTGTCATGCGGAAGAAGTTGCCTTAGAGCGCCTTTCTTATTTAACTATTGCTTGTCAAGACGATAGAGTTGCTCAAAACATGGCAGATATTCTTGCTTGTCGCTTTATTAAAACAACTATTTCGGATGATTTATTCGGAACAGAATTATCCGCAGTTTTAAAAAATGTATATGCAATTGCTTCTGGAATTTGCGCAGGTTTAGGATATGGAGATAATTTTCAATCGGTTTTAATTGCAAATGCGATTCAGGAAATTGAAAATTTCATTGATGAGGTAAGCCCAATTCACCGTGATGTTAAATCAAGTGCATATCTTGGCGATTTATTGGTTACTGCTTATTCAAAGTTTTCTAGAAATAGAACTTTTGGATACATGATAGGAAAAGGATATTCTGTAAAAACAGCCCAATTAGAAATGGATATGATTGCTGAAGGATATTACGCAGTAAAATGTGTTATGGAAATCAACAAAAAATTTCAAGTAGAAATTCCAATTGTTGAGGCGGTTTACAATATTTTATACGAAAGAATTTCGCCGGTAATAGAAATGCGAATTTTGACTGATAAATTAATTTAAAAGTTTATTTAATTTTAGTTTTATGACAAAATTCGTCCTTTCAATTGCAATTATTTTCTTTGCAGTTATTTCTTGTTCAAATACAAATTCAGAGGAAAAATCATTTTTAAAAATTAAAAATAAGATTACCGATGCAAAGGATGAGATTTTAATCGAGATCGTTGGAATTTATGAAGTAGAATCTGAAAGTGCAATCAAGGAAGGGTGTGATTTGAAAGTTGAAATTACAAAAGTAAAATCAACATATTATTATACTTTGACATCCGCAATTAGAGAAAAAAGTGCAGAATTAAGCGTTGATAAAATTGAAAATTCGGACGAATTAGCTTTAATTTTAAATGAAATTCAATGGTCGGAATATAAAGGAGATATCAGTAATGAAAAAGAGTCTAAGGAAAAAGAACTAAAAATTCCTGTTGGAATAAACGCCACTTTTTTAAATAATGAAATTATCATTCAAAATTATGGAAACGATATGAATTATTATGTACAATTAGGTGAATGTTCTGAAAAATACATTCGCTTAGTTAGAAAATAATTTACTTTTTCTTAAACAAAGATTTCTCAATATTTTCTTTCACCCTATATTTTACAATTCTTTCAATCAATTCATAAGGAATTTCCTCTTTTAATTGAAATTGGACTGCGCCTTTTGATCTTTTGTAGGGTTTTAAATCCTCGTCAAAAAATGCTAAAGAACTTCCTGTTGGATATAAACCCAAGTGTTTTTCATAAATTGCAAAATACAGCAATGCACCATAAAATTTATACGCAGGCATTTGATATGAAATCAATTCTGTTGCGTCGGGAGCATTTTTTAGAATAATTTTTCGAATATTATTTAGGATTTCTTGACGAGAATCATCAAAATTACCAATATAATCGTCCACATTTTTAAAAGAATTTTTTTCCATTTAGAATTATTTTTCTTCTAAAATAACTTTAAGATTTTCCAAACTAACTTCTAAATCTTTACCCAATAATTTTTCCATGTTTAAAATTAAGAGCATGAAATTCATAGGATAATTCATTTTACTGTCCATTCCCCAAATTACTTTCGTTCGATTTTCAGAATTTGATTCAAGCATAAATGGTGTTTTTGCCAGTCCTTTAAAAGGTTTCTCAAAACGAACTTCAACATCAATTAGTTTATTTGTTTCAAGACTTTTGATTTCTTGTTCGCCTTTTCCAGCGTTTTTATTTAAACTATCCCATGCGTAAATAAAACCTACATTTCCGTCTGTTCCTGTCAAAGTAGTTTTCATAGTAGGATCAGTCATTACCCATTTACTGAATTTTTCTTGGTTTACAAGGTGTCTTAAATAATCATAAACTTCGCTAATTGGTTTTTCAATGTTAATTTCTCGGCGAATGGAATAATCTTTTTTAGCGAAAAGAGCAATTATTAAAACCAAGGCAATAATTCCAAAAATGATTCCTAAGATTAAAAGTAAAATATACATAATTTATTTTTTTTGAGTGAGGATAAATATTTGTTTCAAATATAAAAAAATAATTTATATAATTTACAGATTATGACTTTTGTCATTTTGTAAATCCGTTCGTTTTTGTAAATTTACCAAATGGAATTGTATTTATTCAAAAGGGTATTTATAGTTGGTTTTTTACTTTCTTTATCCGCTTGCTCAAAAAAAACAGAGTCTACAAAAGTTAATTTTGGTACGATTACAGAATCTGTATATGCTTCTGGAATTATTAAAAGTCAAGACCAATATCAAGTTTTTGCTTCCGTCAATGGAATTTTAGAAACAATTTTTATTTCTGAAGGTGATGAAGTAAATAAAAATCAGGTTCTATTCTCTATTTCAAATGAAACCTCCAAATTATCAAGGGAAAATGCACAATTACTTGCAAATTTCAATGATTTTGAAGGTAATTCAAGTAAATTAAAGGATTTGAAACTAAACATTGATTTTTCAAAAAATAAAATGCTTTCAGATTCCATTAATTTTAAGAGACAAAAATCACTTTTTGAACAGAAAATTATTTCGAAATCTCAATTTGAGCAAAGTGAATTACTTTATCAAAATTCAAAAACACAATATAACAGTGCCTTGATAAAATATAATGATTTGAAAAAACAATTAAACTTTGCAGATCAACAAGCAAAGAGAAATTTGCAGATTTCAGAAAAATTGGAAAGTGACTTTGTTATTAAAAGCGAATTAAAGGGAAAAGTCTATAGCATTCTCAAGGAAAAAGGGGAAATGGTAAATACACAGACACCAATCGCAGTTGTTGGACAAGCTTCAGATTTTTTAGTAGAAATGCAAATAGATGAAAATGATATTGTAAGAATAAAAAAAGGTCAAAAAATAATTATCCATATGGATAGTTATAAAGATAAAACGTTTGAAGCTGTTGTTGTAAAAATCAATCCTTTTTTAAATGAACGTTCAAAAACATTTACTGTTGAGGCAAAATTTGTGAATATGCCAGAAGTTTTGTATCCAAATTTATCCTTGGAAGCCAATATTATTATACTTGAAAAAAATAATACCATGACTATTCCACGGAAATTTTTGATTGACAATAATTATGTCATGAAAAAATCAGGAAAAAAAGTCAAGGTGAAAACTGGATTAATGGATTTTGAAAAAGTAGAGATTCTTTCAGGAATTTCAAAAAATGACTATTTGATTATTCCTGTAGAATGAAATTAGGACTAAAATCAAATATCGCAAAATCATTATTATTAGCGAGGTGGAAACAAACGTTGGTAGCTGCAATTGGAGTTACATTTAGTATTACTATGTTCATTACTTTACTGAGTTTCATGAATGGCTTGAATGATTTGTTGGATGGATTGATATTAAATAGAACGCCCCATATTCGACTTTATAACGAGGTGAAACCATCAGAATATCAAGCTGTAAATTTGAATTCAGATTATAAAAACAGTCAAAATTTTATTCACTCAATAAAACCTGCCAAGAGTAAAAATGAATTGAGGAATTATGAAGCAATTGTTCAAACATTAAAGAATGACAAAAGAGTTTTGGGTTTTGCACCAAAAATTGTTGCTCAAGTATTTTATAATGTTGGAGCGACAGATTTAACAGGAGTAATTAACGGGGTCGAACCAGAAGAAGAAAACCGCTTGTTTAAATTTAGTGAATACATTGTTGAGGGAAATTACATTGATTTGAAAAATATTCCAAATAGCGTTATTTTAGGAAAAGGCTTGGCTCAAAAAATGTTGACTGAAATGGGCGACATTGTTCAAGTTACGACAGCTCAGGGACAAATTGTACAATTAAAAGTTGTTGGTTTTTTTCAATCTGGTTTGCAAGAATTGGATAAAGTTCAAAGTTATGCTTCTATCAAAACAACACAAAAATTATTAGGAAAATCAACAAATTATGTAAGTGATTTGCAAATAAAATTAAATGATATGACGATTGCTCCAGCCTTAGCAAAAGAATATCAAGCGATTTTTGATGTTGATGCAGAAGATATTCAGACAGCGAATTCACAATTTGAAACTGGGAGTTCTATTCGTACCTTGATTTCTTATGCAGTTGGAATAACACTTTTAATTGTTGCTGGTTTTGGAATTTATAACATTTTAAACATGATGATTTTTGAAAAAATGGATTCAATTGCCATATTAAAGGCAACTGGTTTTTCTGGAAACGATGTAAAATCAATTTTTATACGAATAGCTCTTTCAATTGGATTGGTTGGAGGTTTATTTGGCTTGATATTTGGATTTTTGCTCACCTCGGTAATTGATCAAATTCCATTTGATACAGCTGCCTTGCCAACAATTGAAACTTTTCCAGTGAGATATGATCCAAAATACTATATAATCGGTGCAATGTTTTCATTGATTACAACATATTTTGCTGGGTTTTTTCCAGCCAGAAAGGCTAGTAACATTGATCCAGTAATCATCATCCGAGGAAAATAATGAAAGAAATTGTATTAGAAGCCAGAAATATTTCCAAAGAATTTCATGATCCCGTGACAATTCAAATTTTGAATGATGTAAATTTTAAAATTCATAAAAAGGAATTTGTCTCTGTAATTGGTAAATCAGGTTGCGGAAAATCAACACTTTTATACATACTTTCAACAATGGATACCGATTACACCGGAGAATTGTTGATTGACGGAATGAGTATGAAAAATAAAAAAGAAGCACAACTTGCTTTGATTAGAAATGAAAAAATCGGATTTGTTTTTCAATTTCATTATTTATTGAACGAATTTTCTGTTTTGAGAAATGTCATGCTTCCAGGATTGAAGTTAAATAAATTTTCTGAGCAAGAAATTGAACAAAGAGCAATAGAAAAATTGCGAATTTTAGGTATAGATAATGAGGCTCTTAAGAAACCAAATCAACTTTCTGGCGGTCAAAAACAGCGGGTTGCAATCGCGCGTGCATTGATTAATGATCCATTAATTATAATGGGTGATGAGCCAACAGGAAATTTGGATAAAAAAAATGCGAATATTGTTTTTGATGTTTTCAAAGAATTAGCACACTCATTTAATCAGACACTGTTAATTGTTACACATGATCAAGAATTTGCTCAAAATACGGATAGAATTATTGAAATGGAAGATGGGAAAATTATTAAGCAGTAATTATTTTGGGCTTTTTAATTTTTTTGAAATCAATTAATAAGTGAAAGACTTCATTTAATAACCTGTGC